>DDPO01000105.1 GCA_002342225.1 Bdellovibrionaceae bacterium UBA2466
GGAGATGCCTATGGCACTTATGCCTGGGCCACTTATATTGCTGAAACAACAACTGACACTCGAACTTTCGAGACCAAAGTTGAAAAATTTTGGGCTTTTCAAGAGGTAGGAAAAGTCATCAATCCAAATCTCGCTCGGGGCCAAATCATCGGGGGTGTGGCCCAAGGAATCGGTTACGCTCTTTACGAAGATGTTGTCTGGAAAGATGGAAAAATGGCCAATAATAAAATGAGTAACTACATTATGCCTACGACTCTCGATATACCGGAGATCGAAGTCGAATTCATGGAGCTACCTTATGAATTTGGCGGTGGTGGTTCAAAGGGCATTGGAGAGCTACCCCTCGATGGGCCCGCACCAGCGATTTTAAACGCAATGGAAAATGCGTTGGGACTTGAACTGAACCAAATTCCTATGACCCCAGAACGTCTTTTAAATCGCTTGGAGCAAACTCGCTCATGAAAAAGCTTAAACTGCTAGTTAATAGCAAAACCTTCACAGTCGATTGTCATCCGTTCGCTAGACTCCTCGATGTTCTCAGAGAGGAGCTAAAATTAACAGGAACGAAAGAAGGCTGTGGCGAAGGAGAGTGTGGGGCTTGCTCGGTGATTATGGATGGAAAGTTAGTCAATAGCTGTTTAGTTCCTGCTTTACAGGCCCATAACAAAAAAATTCTGACCGTAGAGGGACTTTCAAACAAATCAATGAGCCCCCTTCAAAAAGCCTTTATCCAATGTGGCGGGGCACAATGTGGGATTTGCACACCTGGAATGTTGATCGCAGCTCATGCTATGAAAACAAGGAAAAAGAATCCATCAAAAGAAGATATTCGTGAGGGCTTGAGCGGCAATCTCTGCCGTTGTACCGGATATTCCCAAATTATTGAGAGCGTTCAAAAATGCGGGGGACGCTCATGAGGGGCTATTTACCCGATTACGATTTAAGCTCAACCGAAAATCTGACAGAAGCCTTCGGAAAACTCGCAGAGGGAGAAAAGCCTTTTGCTGGCGGAACAGATATCATGGTGTTAATGGACGCTGGAGTTCTCCCCGCAGGACGCTATTTTGATATTTCAAAACTGAAAGAGCTTGGTGGAATCAAAGTGCTCAAGGACCAAGTTTCGCTGGGGGCCCTAGCCACTTATTCTGACGTACGAAACCATAAAACCATTCAAAAACACTTTCCGATTTTAGTTGAAAGCGCGAAAGAGGTCGGAGCTATTGCCATACAAAATCGAGGTACGGTCGGAGGTAACATTGCCAACGCTTCCCCAGCTGCTGATTTTCCACCGTGTCTCTTGGTTTACGAGGCAAAAATCAATCTCATCTCCTCATCCGGATTAAGAACTCTGGATTACACTCAATTTCACCTTGGATATAAGAAATCTGAAATTCGCCCTGACGAACTCATACAATCTGTTTTGCTAGAGCCTCGATTCCTAGACTACCACCACTTCTGGAGAAAAGTCGGTAGTCGGCAAGCTCAAGCAATCTCGAAAACCATGGTAGCTGCCATTGCTAAAGTGAATAGAAGAAAAATTGAGGACATCAAAATCGCTTTCGGTAGCGTTGCCCCAACGGCCGTAAGATGCCGAAAAGTCGAATCTTTCCTTTTAGGTAAAAAGCTAACTTCGGAAGTGATTCTTGAAGCGAAAAATATTTTAACTAAGGATATTCAGCCTATAGATGACATACGCTCAACCGGAAAATACCGCCTCATAGCATCGCAAAATGTGCTAGAAGAGTTTTTATGTGGGATTGGGTAGGACAAATTGACCAACTAAAAAAGCAATCAAAGCCAGTTTGTATGATAACCGTTGCAGGGGTCGAAGGTTCAGCTCCCCGTGAAATTGGCGCAAAGATGCTCGTCCTTGAGGATGGGGCTTTTTGGGGCACGATCGGAGGGGGAAACCTGGAGTTCTTGGCTATCCACGAAGCCAAAAAGCAACTTCAACAGGGAACTTCGGAAAAAATTCGTTTTCCGCTTGGAGCAAAAACTGGGCAGTGTTGCGGAGGGGTCGTGGAATTGCTTTTTGAGTCGATGAACACAGGTCCTCAGCTCTACTTATTTGGCGCTGGACATGTGGGTCAGGCCATCGCCCGAGCATTAAACGAATCGGTATTTACGGTTCATGCTATCGATGAAAGAGATGAGTGGCTTTCTCAAATGCCTCAAGGAGTTATTAGGCACTCGACCGAACCGGAAACATTTATTTCAAACACTCATTTCAACCCTGCTCGAACTTATTGCGTAGTTCTCACTCATCGTCACGATTTAGACGAACAGCTCATTCGACTTCTTATCGACAAAAATCCCTTTTATTTAGGTCTTATAGGAAGTGAATCTAAATGGAACCGCTTTCAACAAAGATTGCAAGCAAAAGGAATAACGCCATCCAGCCTCGAGCGTGTGAAATGCCCCATCGGAATAGGGGTTTTTGGAAAAGCTCCTTCTGAAATTGCAGTTTCCGTTGGTGCTGAGCTTTTGAAACTACACTATGAATCGCGTAAATAATGTCATTCTTCTTGCTGCAGGTGACTCCATCCGCATGGGACAGCCCAAAGCGCTCATCAAAGTTAAGAATCAAACCCTAATCGAATTTCAAATAGAGGCCATTCGACAAATAGGAAAAACTCCTATTGTTATTTTAGGTAAAAATTATCATGAAATTTTAAAAGCCCTCTCGCGAATAGAAAACAAAGCCCTATTTGTTAATAATCCCAACCCTGATGAAGGACAATTTTCTTCCCTCAAATTAGGCTGTGAAAATTTACCACGTGGAGAGAGCGCTTTCGTTTTAACCTTGGACACCCCTGCACCAGAGCCCGAAGTTTGGCTAGAGTTGGAGAGAAACCTAGAATCTCAC
>DDPO01000158.1 GCA_002342225.1 Bdellovibrionaceae bacterium UBA2466
TATCCTTCATTTCTCACTTTTTCGGATGTTACAACCACATCCACCAGTGCATTGTAATTGGCCTCGGCCGTGAAAAATGCGAGTCGCAAGATAGTTTCATCTCTGTCATTACAATCAGTCACTTTGATTGGCTTTTCGATGCGTCTGATAAAACGCGTCTCTTCACTCTGGGTTTTAAAAAAAACCATTACATTCTTGGCTCTTTCCATCGTATTTTCGTAAGAAATAAGTTCAGGGCCGACTTTTTCATCAAAACAGGGGCCACAATAGTGTCGGTGGGTTAACGTTTCAGGAATCGATTTTAAAAAACCAAAACTATCTTTTTTTAAAATCTGAACACATTTTTTACATTGAAGCGCATGACAAAGTTCGCACTCAAGAGTTGCTCTCGGTAAACGACATGAACTACACAAGGAGTTTTTCATAGAGTTGAATGGGAGTTCCAAGTTCCCATTTTCCTTTGTTCTATAAACCTGTCCACTTCACTGAAGGGAATATGGTCAGCAATGGTTTTACCATAATAAATGTTCTCGATAATTCCATCTTCGGCAATCAAAAAAGAAGCTGGAACCTGACCAAGTTGCCCATCTATCGAACCTTGTAAAAAACCATTCGCAAAGGCTTTAAGAAATTGAAGAGCAACACTGGGCCGATAAACGGCTTTGAGGCTAACGTCGGTTTGATAAAGTTCATAAAGCAATTTATTGGGATCTGGGATCCAATAAATCCAATTGGGCGGGTTATTAAGGTTGCTAAACTTTTCAAGAGGGGATTCAAAAATGGACACTATCGATAGTCCCTGTGAACGATAGTGTTCCTCGCGTCTTTTTACAGCATTGAGATGCAAATTACATAAGGGACAACCGGGATATCGATAAAAAATTAACCAGACCAAATGTCCACGAAATCGATTGAGCGAAAGGGTATCGCCCGAAGTTGTTTTGGCAAGAAAATCAGGAGCCTTTTGCCCAACCCTGAGAGTTTTAGGACTTTTGATATTTTTCATCATACCCATCTACCAACTAAACGCAGTCGTTAAAGTAACAAAATGCAACCATGCAAAAGTGTACACTTTACTATTATCAGCTCCCCCCTCAAGAGTTCGATAACCCAATCCGAAATCCCAAGTCGGAGAGAGAGAGTACCAAGTCTGAAGAGTAACATCTTCAGCTCTACCCTGCGGAGCCGCTAATGCATCCATATCAAACTCTAATCTCCATTGGGGACTCAAAAAATACTTCGCATTAAAGTTAAGAAGGGGAACAAAGCCTACATTAGAATACTCTTTAGAAGTAGCCCCTTGAGACAGAGCTACCAGCGCGTTTCGTATCTTTGCAGTAAACCCAACTTTTAAAATCCAATCTTCATTTTTTAGAAACTGATATCGATAGCTTAAGCGATAGGAATGGAATCGATACTTACCTTGAATAGCCTGACCTGCAGCGAAAGTGGTTCCATCAAACTTAACGGAACTATCAAATGTTTTACTTCCTGTAGTTTCAAACGGAAAAACCAGTGCTCGCAAACTATGGTTCTCACTCAACTGATAACTTAAATAAAAGCGAGGGGCGAAAATGGCTGATCGATTAAAATCAGCAAGGTCAAATCGAGTGCCGTCCGATGAGTTTGGAATTTGATTACGATTTAAAGATTGCCAAGCAAGAGCCCCTTCAAAATCGAACCGAAATTTTTTAGTTTCATTGTTTTCAGTTTCGGATCCGAAAACTTGAAATCCTAAAAAGATAAGAATTAATAATATTTTCATTTTATAATTTTCAAATAAAAAAGGGCTCGGCTTTTAGGCCGAACCCTTAAGTTTGATCTTTTTTGATTAAGCTCCACAAGAAGTTGCTAAATAAGGATCCTGAGCAATTTGAGCTTTTATATTTTTATACATTTGAACTGCTGTTTCGTTAGGCTTAATGATTTCAGCATATTTGGATTGAGCCATATGACCAAAAGCACTTGAGTCTTTGCAGCCCAAAGCCTGCGCAAACCCAGCGACATACTCTCCTTCTCCTTGAGCTAGCTCAATGGAAAGGCTCTCTTGATTGGCAAGAGCAAACGTAACGCCAGCTTCTTCATTTTTTGTGAAACTATGCTTGTCACAGCCAAGAGTTCCAAACGTCATTCCGAAAGTAGGAGGAACGAAAGCGTTGGTGGTTCCTCGAGTCGTTGTTCCTAAGAAGCTTTTTTTCTGAGTAATCTGCCAACCCAAACCACAACCGTCTGTTCCAACATCATTCATTCCAGCAGAACTTTTCCCTGCTGCAGCAAACGAATTCGAAGACAAGGAAACTAATGCTGTAACGATAAATAAAGCGAAGTATTTCATAGTGATCCTTTCATGATGAGTTAAAGATATAACTTTCCGATTATATTTAAAAACAGTTGGGAAAAGTAGGTGAAAGATCATTAAAGCTGTTGCGGCGTGCTAGAAATAGTAATTAAGCGACACCTTACCCTCAAGAAATGAAGATTCTCCGTCTACGGAAGGAATCACCTGACTTAAAAACCTTATCTCCCAATTGCGACTCACAGCAAAAGATTGGTTCAATTGAAATTCTAGAAACTGACTTCTTCGATCTTTTTGAAAGAGATCCCACATCCAGCTTGCTTGCAGTTGGATCTTGTAACCCTCAAATAAATTAACAATAGCCCCTGTCTGCCATTTTGGAAAAAACCGATAGCCTAATCGAAAAGAGCTTCCAGCTTCAACTTGGGCTATACCCAGAGAATAAACAACACCTCGGTTTGAACCCCAACCTAAAGCAGCACCCCCTCCTACCTCAAAATGAGCAACTTGGCAGTGGTCGCAGCGTAAATCTTTCGGTGAAATAACCTCCAATCGCATGGTCCAAGATGGGTGTCTATCCAAAGGCTCAAGTGGTGACAAAGAAACAACAGAAAGCACATGAAGATTTTCGACTCTCACATATTTGCTTTCACTATAATACCTAAGCGTCATTGATGGAAAATCGACTTGAGAAAAAGGTGTGTATCCCAAATCACTATTGAGAAGATCATGAAAAGCGAATTTAAATTGCACATCTTGAAAAAATTGGGTTGTAGGATTTTTTTTAGCTCTAGATTCAATACCAGAAGATAAACTCAATCGATAAGTATCATGAGCAAGGTCGGGCCTCGAAGCATCTTGTAAATTGATCGATTCCGCCTCTGGGTTTTGTGACTTTCCCAAAGTACTACGTTTTAATAAAACTTCTTGAAAAAGCTGGCTCTCTTTCTCGTCCCAATCTCGCTCTCTTTTCTTTTTTACATAAAGAAGATATTCCGAAACACTGTCGAGCACTTGAGAGTCAGAAATTTCCTTCGCCGGACTTTGATAATGAATCAAACTTTGAAAGTTTTTCTTCTGCACTAAACTTAGTTTTTCATAGTGCCTTATCATTTTTTTCTGCAGTGAGGGTCGATACTTAACGCTCTTAACAGCCCCCGGGATAACAGCTACTTTTTTTATCGTCTCCCCGGGAATGACATAAATCGCATAATCGGTCAGTTTCCAATCGGGCTTGGCAACTTCCAAAAAAGCAAGTAACTGATAGGAGCAATTTTCGTCGAGAAAGTAGTAACTAAAAAATCCATTGGTCTCTACTTCCCAAATATTTTTTACAAGTCTTAACGTTTCCTCAGTATTGAGATTGAGTTCATACTCCCAAACATCGCGGCTCTCATTCTTGACGTACTCGTTTACTTTTGAGTAGTACGGCAACAGTGAAAACTCTCCACGATACCCCCCAGTAAGGCCAAAGACTACAAAGGCTAGACCATTTTCATCATCAGCCACTTGAGCTGCATAGCTAATTCCCCAATCCAGAAGATCCTGTTTTTTTTGATCTCGAGACTTTGAATTAATTTTTAAAAACGTGTGTCCGAACATCGATCCCGGATTATGTGGGTAGGCACTCGAAAAAACTAAAGTAGCAGATTCAGGATTTAATTTTTCGAGGTACTCTTGGAGTTTCGGACAAGGAACATCCTCGATGTTCAAATCTAAAGATTCTTTTAAATATCGATATCTCTCAGGAAAAGCGCATTGTGGATGTTGCTTTAAACGGCCAACTTCTAAATTTTTGCTCAAAGCCTCGACTGTGGCCTTCAATTCAGAATAAGGATCTGTTTTTCCCTCAGGTGAAAAAAAGAAGTCACTCCCTTCGACCCGACTTCGATATCCTCCCCAAAAGCTCTTTTCATAATGACCTAGACGAAGCCAATATGGGCTCTTTGATAAAGTGTCCATGGCCATTGATTTATTCAATTGTTCTGATTTTGATGCAGCAAGCAACAAGGTTGAAAAAACGATCGTGAAATAACAAAGAATGACCTTCACAGCGATGGCATCTTAACGATCCCGACCCCACATGGCAAAAAATTATGGATCTACAGTTTAACGCTCCTTACCTAAACCCTTTCTTTGATCTGTGAATTGCTCCCAATCCTCTAACAATGTTAAACTTAGACAGGTCTAACCCTTCAAAACAACGAAAGTTTCATGAAAATATTGATCACAGGCGGCGCTGGATTTGTAGGATCATCTTTGGCCCTCCATTTTAAAAACAAATATCCCAAAGGCCGCATATTGGCTTTTGACAACTTAAGGCGCCGAGGCTCCGAAATAAATCTCTCCAAATTTAAGGAATGCGAAATTGAGTTCGTTCACGGAGATATCAGAAACCCAGCAGACTTTGAATCTTTGAATGAATCATGGGACATTCTTCTAGAGTGTTCTGCTGAGCCAAGTGTTTTAGCTGGAATAAACTCCTCTCCGAAATATGTCCTTGAGACAAACCTCTCAGGAACAATGAGCTGTCTAGAATTTGCAAGAAAACATTGCGGATTGTTTCTATTTTTGTCGACATCCAGAGTTTACTCCATAGCCCCATTACGAGAACTCAATCTCAAGGAGGCGGAGACCCGTTTTAAACTTTCAGATAGTCAGACGTTACCAGGAGTCAGCTCTAAGGGTATCTCAGAGCTCTTTCCTACCGACTCAAGTCGTTCGTTTTATGGCACAAGCAAATTAGCTTCGGAATATTTGATCCAAGAATATTCTTATGCTTACGGACTAAAATCCCTAATTAATCGCTGTGGAGTGATTGCTGGACCAGGGCAATACGGCAAAGTGGACCAAGGAGTTTATACGCTTTGGGTGGCAAGGCATTTTTTCAATCGAGCATTGAAATTTACAGGCTTTGGCGGAACAGGAAAACAAGTAAGAGACTTAATTCACATCGCCGATTTGATTGAACTGATAGACAAACAGATCGATTCAAAAATCAATAAGCAAGGGCAGACATTCAATGTAGGCGGTGGAATCGAGAGTAATGTTTCTCTTTTAGAGTTTACTCATTTGTGCCAAGAAGTGACGGGAAACTCAGTTCCTATGTCGAGTCAAAAAGAATCACCCGATGTTGATATCCCTTGGTACATTTCAGATTGTTCAAAAGCAAAAGCTACTTTCGATTGGGCACCCAAACGAACGGTCAAAACCATAGTGACCGATATCAACCAGTGGTTAACTAAAAACAAAGAACTTCTCACAAGTTCTTTCGAATAAGAATCAAGAAAGGGCACCTTATGGCGATTGCCATTATATCTGGGTCGTCCGGACTCATTGGAAGTGAGTCGGCTGAATTTTTTCATGACAAAGGTTTCGAAGTTATCGGTATCGATAATGATTTAAGAAGCTACTTTTTTGGGAAAGACAGTTCCACTGCTTGGAATAACGCACGACTTACAAAAAAACTTAAAAACTTCTCCTCTTTTTCCATCGATATTCGTAATCAAGACGAGATATTTAAGCTTTTTAAAAAACATGCTTCAGATATCAAAATTGTTATTCACACGGCTGCACAGCCGAGCCATGACTGGGCAGCGAAAGAGCCCTTTACCGATTTCACAGTGAATGCCCATGGAACTTTAGTACTACTTGAGGCCACTCGCCAATTTTGTCCTGAAGCTACTTTCATTTTCACATCCACTAACAAAGTGTATGGGGACAAACCCAACTCTCTCCCTCTCATAGAAACGAAAAACAGATGGGAAGTGGATCCGAAACACCCCTACAGTGAATTTGGAATTGATGAAGAGATGTCAATCGATCAATCGAAACATAGCCTCTTTGGTGCCAGCAAAGTAGCTGCAGATGTCCTCGTACAAGAATATGGACGGTATTTCGGATTAAAAACGGGTGTTTTTCGAGGTGGATGTCTCACGGGCCCCATGCACTCAGGTGCCGAATTGCATGGGTTTCTAGCATACCTTGTTCATTGTGGAGTTTCCGGTAAACCTTACAATATTTATGGATACAAAGGAAAACAGGTAAGAGACAACATTCATTCTCATGATTTAGTAAATGCGTTTTGGCATTTTTCTAGAAATCCAAAATCAGCAGCAGTTTATAACATTGGCGGAAGTCGACACAGTAACTGTTCTGTTTTAGAAGCTATTGAAAAAATCGACAAGCTCACATGTCGAAATCTCAAATATCAAGTTGTGGATCAAAACCGGTCGGGAGACCACATTTGGTGGATCAGTGACGTCAGAAAATTCCAAAGAGATTACCCCGAATGGAACTATCGTTATGACATTGATGCTATACTCGAAGAAATGGTTGCTATCAGTAGTGACTCTCTGAAAAGGAAAAGCGCATGAAGCTTTCTGTAGTTATACCAGCTCATAACGAAGAGGGATGTATTGAATCGACAGTTGTTCAACTCTCAAAATATTTAGTAAAAGAAGCGATTCCTCACGAAATTATCGTTGTCGATGATGGTTCAACAGATCAAACTCCGTTCATCTTAGAAAAAATTTCGGGTTTTATTCCAGAGTTGAGATGGGTCAAAAATAGTGCTCCTAATGGTTTCGGCTACGCTGTTCGTTGTGGTTTAAGTTGTTTTTCGGGCGATGCTGTTGCTATTTATATGGCAGACGCTTCCGACACGCCTGAAGACCTCGCTCGATTTTATAAAACCTTTACCTATCAAAAAGTAGATTGTGTTTTTGGTACGCGATGGGAAAAACAATCTAAAGTCGTTGATTATCCGTGGTTTAAGTTAATATTAAACCGCCTCGTAAATCGATTTATTCAATTACTTTTCGGTATTCGTTACAATGATGTTACCAACGCTTTTAAACTTTACTCGCGAAGAACTATCAAAGGGGTCGAACCTATTTTAAGTCCCCATTTTAATTTAACGGTAGAACTCCCTCTAAAAGCTATCGTGAGAGGCTATAGCTACACGGTTTTACCCAATACTTGGATCAACAGAAAAACGGGAGAATCAAAACTTAAAATTAAGGAAATGGGTTCTCGATATCTCTTTATCATCCTTTACTGCTTTATTGAAAAATGGCTTTCCCGCGGAGATTACCGCATTTCCCCTCCAAAAGAGGCAGAGCCAGCCATTTCTGCTTAAAAGAAAGCATACTTTCGAAGACTTAACGCTTGGCATTACGCCCTATCTTAGATTCTTGAAATCCAACCGACTGTCCCCTATCATGCCGACTGTTTAAATCGGCACTTTTCTTCTGAAAGAGAGCTCTAGAATGAATTTTATCAAACAAAACACTCAGCTCATTCTCATGCTGGCTGCACTGTTTGCTTTGCGTTGGAGTGTGATTGAGCCTTACGTAGTACCTACGGGCTCGATGGAACCTACTTTAAAGACGGGCGATCGTCTCTATGCACTCAAATGCGCTTACGATTTAAGAATCCCAATGACCGATAAAATACTCTTTCGCACCGGAACTGTGAAACGAGGAGACGTTATTTTGTTCCAAGCGCCTCGAACTCCAGAGATCACCTATGTAAAACGAGCCATTGGACTTCCCGGAGACAAAATAGCCTTTAGAGATGGTGTTCTGTACATCAATGGCGAAGAGGTCAAAAAAACGGTCACAAACAATCGTGACGTTATGTACGACATTGAAATGAAACAAGAGAAAACTCTGTTCATCGAGCAACTGGGAGACGTCAAACACTATGTAATCTTAAGAACCGAATACTTTGACCCCTCCTTACGATTTATGGATGAAATCCAAGTTCCCGAAGGCCATCTCTTTGCGGTTGGAGATAATCGAGATAACAGCCATGACAGTCGTGCTTGGGGTTTTGTGCCTATGGAAAACTTAAAAGGAAAAGCAATGTTCATCTGGTACTCTAGCTGGGATCCCTTGGTAAAAGATACAATGGCTTCAACCTCTTTGTCGCCTTTGGAACGAATCTATTATTACATTTACGAGTTTTTTGTATTTTTCCCTCACTATTTTAATGGTGAGGCTTGGATCAGAAAAGAACGCGTAGGAACTATTATTCAATAATGTCTGCCGACTTCACACATTTGCATGTGCACTCCAACTACAGTTTATTGGACAGCACTATTCGAATCGAAGATCTCGTAAAAGTAGCTTCGAACGATAAAATGTCTGCGCTTGCACTAACCGACCATGGCAACATGTTTGGTGCACTCGACTTTTATCTTTATGCGAAAAAGTATGGACTTAAACCCATTATTGGTTGTGAAGTCTATTTAGCTCCGGGAAACCGTTTTTTAAGAGGCAACAACACAAGTGGCGACGAAGAAGTTGCACCCTATGCTACGAGTCGCTCCGGCATGAACCACTTAATTTTGTTAGTGCAAAATGAAGTGGGTTATCAAAACCTCTGTAAATTGGTTAGTTCCGGATTTCTTGAAGGTTTCTACTACAAGCCCAGAATCGACAAAGATATTTTAAAAGAACATAGCGAAGGGCTTATTGCGACTTCGGCATGTTTGAAAGGTGAAGTTTCCAATCTTTGTTTGATTGGAGACATGGACAGAGCACGAGAAGCTGCAACTTTTTATCGAGATCTCTTCAAGGGTAACTTTTACTTGGAGCTTCAGCAAAATGGTGTTCCACAGCAGATGCTGGTTAACCAGCGTTTTCAAGAACTCTCAAAAGAATTGGGTATCCCGCTTATTGCAACAGCCGATTGCCACTACTTGAACAAAGAAGATGCTTTTGCACAAGAAGTTCTCTTAGCGATTCAAACCGGTAGAACTCTTGAGGATCCCGCTTCTCACAATGTCATCAGTGATGAGTTTTATTTCAAACCTCAAGCGACTTTGAAAGAGGAGTTTTCCCACTGCCCTGAAGCGATTGCTAATACAATGAAAATCGCTCAGCAATGTTCCTTTGAGTTTAAATTTGACGATGAAAAAGGAAAAAAAATCTATCACTTTCCAAAATTCGAACCCCCCGGAGGGAAAACTGCAGAGCAGTTTCTCGTAGACTCTGCTCAATTGGGTTTAGCGCGAATTCTTGAAGAGAAAGAGGAAATTGACCAAAAACCTCTCAGTATCGAGCAACGAAAAAAGTATCAAGATCGTTTGGAAAAAGAACTCACTGTGATTACTTCAATGGGTTTTACAGGTTACTTTCTGATCGTTTCTGATTTTATTGGTTATGCAAAAGATCATGGTATTCCGGTAGGTCCCGGACGGGGGTCGGGTGCTGGTAGTTTGGTAGCCTATTGTCTTCGAATCACAGAGCTTGATCCTCTAGAGCATGGGCTTCTCTTTGAACGTTTTTTAAATCCTGAACGTGTTTCTCTTCCAGACTTTGACGTCGACTTTTGTATGGACAAAAGGGATCAGATTATTAAGTACGTGGTCGATAAATACGGGAAGGAATGTGTCGCCCAGATTATTACCTACGGAAAACTCCAAGCGCGCGGAGTTATTAGGGACGTCGGAAGAGCTTTCGGTATGCCGGTCAGTGAAGTTGATAAAATTGCAAAGCTAGTTCCGGAAACTCTCAATATCACGCTCGATAAAGCTTTTGAACAAGAGTCGAGATTAAGAGAACTCACAACAAATGATCCCAAATTGCACCACCTCTTTTCTGTTTGTCGCTCACTTGAAGGACTCGCGCGACATGCTTCAATTCATGCTGCCGGACTTGTGATTTCTAACCGGCCTATGGTCGAGCATTGCCCTCTTTACCGAGGGAAAAATGATGAGTTGGTGATTCAGTTCGACATGAAAAAAGCCGAAGAGATTGGGCTCATCAAGTTCGACTTTTTAGGTCTAAAAACTCTCACTTTCTTACAGGCTGCAGAAAAACTTGTGAATACTCGTCACCCAGAGAGTCCTTTAAATCTGGGCCGCCTTAATCTTTCGGATAAAAAGATGTATGAGATGCTCTCAAAAGGAGACACTTTTGGAATATTCCAACTTGAGAGTTCCGGTATGCAAGACCTTCTCAAGAAAGCTCGTCCCGACTGTTTTGCAGATATCGTAGCTATTATTTCGCTCTATCGACCGGGCCCGATGGTCATGCTCGACGACTTTATTGGCCGCAAGCACGGCACCATTCCTATTCAGTATGAGTTTGATGAATTAAGACCCATTCTTCAAGAAACTTACGGGATCATGGTTTACCAAGAGCAGGTTCAGCAGATTGCGATGAAGCTTGCAAGCTACACTGCGGGTGGAGCCGACCTTTTACGTCGAGCGATGGGAAAAAAGAAGCCCGAGGAAATGGCAAAACAGAAAGAGATTTTTCTGTCAGGATCCCAAAAGAACAATCACGATCCTGTAAAAGCAGAGAAGCTTTTCGACCTCATGGCCAACTTTGCGGGCTATGGATTCAACAAATCTCATGCAGCGGCTTATTCGGTCATCACTTGCCAAACAGCTTATTTAAAAGCCCACTACCCGGTTGAATTTTTTGCAACATTGTTGTCAACTGAACGTGAAAACACAGATAAGATCACTAAATACATCGCAGATGCTAAAAGACACCAAATCGATGTTCTGCCCCCTGATATCAACGAGAGCGATACCGATTTTACAGTTTTAACAGAGTCTCAGATTCGATTTGGCTTAGGAGCTATCAAAGGAGTTGGGCAAATTGCTATCGACTCGGTATTAGAAGCTCGTAAAAAAGGGGGGGCTTTCACCGACCTTTTCGACCTTTGTGCTCGTTGTAACTCTCGAACCGTCAACAAACGGGT
>DDPO01000003.1 GCA_002342225.1 Bdellovibrionaceae bacterium UBA2466
TAAGCGAAGCGGGGAGCAGTTCCAATCCAACGGATCCCTAGTTGAACTCGCACGGTGGGGCCACTTCTCTCACAGTCAACTTCCCTGGGAAAGCTTTTCAGGTTTGTGAGGCCCACCTCACGATTGATTGATTTCCAAGAATCATCATTATGAAAAAGATATCGATGTTCACACTTGCCGATCAAAACTGACCAAAAAGATGCTTCAACGTACTGAGCGACACCCAGTCACTATGGGAAAAGCTGGGAAAAAAGGCACTATCTAGAATCCAGCGATTAAATGTGTGCTACATTACAAAATTGTATCAAATAGGGGTGGGCGGTGGCCGAAATTTTGCATCGTGACAAACGCGAGAGGTTTCTTTCTTTGGCAAACAAGCGGGTAAATCGCGCGATAAAGGAAATTGCACTAGTCGGAAATCTTAGTAATCGTAGGAATTACGATTACAGCGAGGAGGAGGCAAGAAAAATTATCCGGACCTTACAAAGTGAGTTGGATCGCGTCAAGCAAAACTTTCGCGTCGAAACTGAACTTCAGCGAAAAAAATTTGAGATTTAGTATGTCGATAACTTTAAAGGCCGGTGCCTTGTTTTCAGGAATTGGCGGGTTTTGTTTGGGGCTCGAGCGTTATGGAGTCGAAACATCATGGGCGGTAGAAAATGATCCAGCAGCAGTTGCCACCTACCAGAGGAACTTCTCTTCAACGCGAATCGTTAGCGACGAGCATGGGCCGCTTAGTATTACTGACATCGACGTTGTGCGAGACAAATTGGAGCCAGTAGATATTTTGCATGCTGGGTTTCCATGCCAAAGCTTTTCTACCGCTGGCGAAAGAAAGGGTTTTGCTGACCCAAGAGGAAGGCTGTTCTACGAAATCATTCGTATCGTTAACCAATTCGGTGTTGATAGGCCCTCTGTCTTGATCTTGGAAAATTCCCCCTACCTTAGGTATGGGGAAGGAGGAGAGTGGTTCTTGGAGTTATCCAAGGAACTCAAGAAGGCGGGTTACTGGTTTCGTAACGAAAACGCTCATGAGGTGGATGCCTTTGACCATACAGATTTACCGCAAAGGAGAAATAGACTCTTTATGCTTGCTTTCAACTATGACAGATTCAAGAATGGAAGAGTGAGTTTGGACCTAAAACACACAGAAGAAGTGAAAGATCTAGCAAGATTTATAGACTTTGAAGGTGCGGTCGGCGACGAGTACTACCTTAGTCCTGAAAATCGGTACTACAAGATGATCGCGGCAAAGTACATCGATAGGCGGCGTCTATATCAGTTAAGAAAGTATATGGTTAGAGTCAAAGAGCCCGGTGAGTGCCCTACTTTGACCGCAAACATGGGGCTTGGTGGGCACAACGTACCATTCTTGTTTGATGCGAAGGGCCTTAGAAGGTTAACCGAGTACGAGTGCCTGTCGTTGCAAGGGTTCCCGGCCTGGTTCGAATTCCCACCTGAAGTAATCCGCACAAAACGCTACCAGCAAGTGGGCAACTCAGTGGTACCAGCAGTCGTAGACATGATTGGAAAAGGCGTAGTCTGTAAACTCAAGAACGAGAGAGACAAATGACGAGTAGCATTGGGTGGAACCATCCTATTGATGAGTCAGACCAGTGGGACGGATTTAACGATTCGGGAATTGAGCACTTCGCTGGGCGTCCGGTTCCCTATCTGGCACGCGAGGTCAATCAGAATTCTTATGATTCGCGGACCGAGGGACAAGTGATCGTTCGCTTCAACCGTAACACGGTTGAGACAAGTACAATTCCCCACTTAAGCGAATTAATAAACACGATCACGCTTTGTCAGAAGGCTGCCGTCATTGAAAGTGAAAAGGCGAAAGTTTTTTTTCAACGAGCTCAGGAATTATTGGAACAAAAATCGATTTCCGTACTTTCAATTTCAGACCACAACACTAGAGGGATCGCTGGCCCCTGTAAAAACGGAACACCGTTTTTCGCCTTCATGAAAGCCCACGGCCAAAGCAAAAAAAACAACTCTACAGAGCTTGGATCCTTTGGAATAGGGAAATTTGCGCCCTATGCTGTTTCAGATTTACGAACTGTATTTGTTTCCACAGTGTATTCAGACCCAGAAAAAGGGCCAACCAGACTAACTCAGGGTAAGTCGATTTTTATGTCTCACGACGACCAAGGGTCTGTACGGCGTCGTGGAGTTGGGTTTTGGGGCGTCAAAGAAAAATGTCAACCTGTTCCAGATGAAGGGTTCCTGTTACCGAATTGGCTTCAAAGAGGCGGCAGTGACCTTAGCCAAGCAGACATTGGTACAACGTTGTCGATATTAGGCTTCGATCCGTCACCCGGTTGGCAAGAAAGGATTGCCGCCTCCGTTGCCGAGAATTTCTTTGGTTCAATCGCAAATGGTTCGCTACGGGTAGAAATAGACAATCAAAAATATGTTCTCGCCCAAGAAACAATAAGGCAGTTTTTTTCGACTGAGAAAGTCCTAAACGTAATTAGGTCTGAGGAAAGGGAACCCGAGCTGTTTTCAAATGCTCAACAATATTGGACAACCCTAAGTTCGCTTTCTGAGACAATTGTGGAAGAGAGCCAAACACAGAATCTAGGACTTTGCCGCCTAAGAATTAGACTTGGCGAGGGGTTACCCAAAAGAGTCTGTTTTCTTCGTAACGGGATGTTCATTTCTGACCAGATAGCATTACCAGGGTTAAAAAATTTTAGTGACTTTAAAGATTTCGTTGCTGTCTTTGAGTGTATAGACCCATCGGGTATTGAGTTGCTGAGGGCTATGGAGCCTCCTCGTCATGATTCGTTCCAGTACGCTCGACTCGCATCGAAAGAAGACCAAAAGAGAGGAAAAAATGCACTGAGAGAAGTGGCTCAATGGATCCGAGACATGTTGAAACGACACGCCAAGGACCCGGTTGCAGAAGTTACTTCCCTTGATGAGCTCAAAGACTATTTTGCAGATGACGCTGACTTGAGCGACCGTAGCCTAGGTAATGAAGAGTCGAACCCTAATGGAAAGATCGTCATACGGGCTCGACCCCTTACCGTTAAGCCGAGTCCGTTGATACTTGTAGGGAGGGAGTCAACTACAGACCTTGGTAATGTAGAAGGAGTGAGAGACGTTGCGGACGGAGGGATCGATTCTGAAAATGATGCCTCATCGCCAAAAGAGCAAGAACAAGGGCGGCAACGTGCTAGTGTTTCTTTAAACGGGCTTCGTGCTGTAACTACCTCGTCAAAATCTCGTCGGATCTCATTTACGCCCGCGCAAACTGGGTCTATATCAGTATCGGTTTTTGAAGCAGGAGCTGACAGCGACTATCCATTAATGCTCACAGATTGTTCAATTGGGGAGATAAAAGCGGGAAGGTTACAAATCGACATTCAGCGAGGCGAAAGACTCTCAATTGACGTATCGTTCAAATCAGCATTTGACGGCGCATTGAAGGTAGTGGCTCATGAAGTTTGACAAAAACAAGGTTTTTCCCTATCCCGTGCTGCGACCGTACAGCGACGACTATTTAAGAAGCGAGTTCCAAGTAGCTGTAGAGATGTCGACGGATGGCACAACTGTCGAAATGAGCCTTGCATTTCGAGTTTCATCTGACGAACTGTCACAGGAGATTTTGAAGGGAAACGCGCAATATGTTGCGACAGTTGCGTGTCGTGAAACATATCACCGAAAAGTTAAAAGCTCGAAAGATAGTTCGTTTAATATCTGCTTTTCCGAGGGGCAACTTAGAGGCGAAATTCGTGTTGACGGCTTTATCGTCGCAATCAAGAAAATAGACGAATTTAAGTGCACAGATATAAACCCAGAGTTTGGTAGAGAATCATTTCAATATACACCCGGTGATGTTTTGGCGCAGGTTGAAACAACTGTATTTTTTATTGACAAAGACCTATTCAAACCTGTGACCTCTGTCTTTGACCTTGTTAGCAAGGATTCGCTCGTCGCGGGTGAATGGCGTGTGAGCGTAGACGAGGACCACGTTCAGATACAAGTTCCACCCGATTTAAAACAGTCCATTGATAGTGCGCGAAACAGCGTCCCTCACAAGATTGTCCTTCTTAATTCAATCTATTTCAGCGCTGTGGTACACGTCATACAGCACCTGAAAGATACGCATGATGATTACGAATCGAGAAAATGGAGTAGAGTCATTTTTAGACAGATCCACAATTTGGGTTTAGACATCGTTACAACTGACGCTTATTTGTTGGCCCAGAGGTTAATGAAAAATCCGATGTTAGCCTTAAATCATTACGTACTTAAGGACCAAGAATGAAATCTCAGAACTTACTTATGTTTCGAGAACGTGTTGTTGCGCAGTTGAAAGCTAGTATTAAGGAGAATCTGGGTCGCTATAGAACTGGAGATTTCAACTTTGTTTTATCCGATGCTACGAATTTATTAGATTGCGATAAAAAAATCGACTTAGCATTTGCTGAACAGGTAACTGCAAGCAGTGAGAATCAGAACGAACTTAATTGTTGCCTTGCTGTGTACAGAGCACTTCCTGGGTTAACTCCTTATCTCGCACGAGATGAGCGCCTATGGGTCTACCTAACTCACATTCATTTTTTAAACTATTCAAGAATTCGATGGGAGATACCAGACGATGACGAGAGGGCAATATCGCATATAAAGACGCATTTCTTCGCGACGGGCGCTAGGGGTATTGAGCGTGATAACGCGATTTCACGACTATGGTGGATGTCGTTGATCTGTAGCAGGGTAGAGCGTTTGAGCTTGGAGAGGACGCTACAAGTTTTCCTTCACCAATCAGACGTTCGAGCAAACATAGTGGAGCGTCCAACAACATCGCAGAATGTCAGCGTTCTCTCTTCTGTCATTGAAAAATTAGAGGAGTCGTACGCTACGGATAAAGCACTTTACGAGCGTGAGCGTTTTCGTTTGATGATGAAAGAGTTGAATTTAAAGGGCGGGATAAAACTCCTTGAAGTTCTAGACCTCAGCGAAGTCAAAAAACTTGTGACAGAGTGCGCGGATTCTTAATTACAGCTACTTACTTATTAAGAACATCCTCTGGTCGCTTAGAATCAAGGTACGTTCCGTACGCTTCGTCCAGCTGTACGAGAAAGTCGATTATAGATCTAGAGCCAGTTAGCTCAACAAGCTTCAGTGTTTCACGCGCTAAAAGGAGTCCATTTACGGCAAGAAGTGGGTAGCTGTCTTCACTCATTTCTAGCTGACTTCTTTCAGAAAAAAACGAAGTGGTCACATACGCTCCAATCCAACCTCTCTTTAGTCTCGCAACAGTCCTAGCTAAGTGAACCCCGTTCGTAGGAGTAGAATAGGCTTCGCACTTCGCTTGTCCAAGTACGATTATCGCTACCTTAGAAAAACCCGTACCGAGATCTAAGCGACCTACAAAATCAATGCCCCCATCCCCTGATGCTTTCGTAATCCATCCTTCGATATAGTTTCCTCCAGTCTGGCGAATTATGCTTGCAACGATTTTTGAAGCCAACAATTCAAAGTGATGTTTTTTTTCACTATAGAACGAATAGATCGTTGCAAGGCACTTTTCTTCCAGCGACCCTGACTCTGGCAACTGATCAATCTTGCTTACAGCGCTAATTTTATAAACTCGGCGAATTACCTTATCACGGCAAATTTCGCCTTCTTCAACCCACTGTTGCCAACTTTTGGGGGCAAGTTTAAGCGTCTGGATGCAAGTTAAAGATGAGTCTCGTCGAGAAGAGATCCACTTCCATGAAAATAATTCGAATTCTCTTTTCATATCCAGCACATCGAACTCAAAGACGTAATTTGTGAAGTAACCTATGTCTTTTTGGAACTGAGTCACTAGTTCGACGGATTTGAGCAACCCGACTCCTTGAAACTCTCGATTCCCTTTGATTCTGCTCCCAACTTTAACGCTCCTAAAAAAGACAAACGGTACGGCCTCGACTCTGCGTTCAAAAGTACTAGCCTTATGCATCACGAACTGATCCAAGACAGTTGAGTTTCCTGGAGATTTAGACGGATCTTTAAGCGATTTGTTGTCGCCGAAGTATTTGATGTATCCATTGTCCACATCAAACTCGTCTTGCCAAGGCGTATCCTTTGTACCCCTCTTGTGGGAGCTACTCGAAATTAAGATTGCTGGGACTCTTTCTCCTTCTTGAGTTTTGACTGCGCGGATAGGATTTATGCCCGCTTCAAGGAGTGCCTTGGTATTACCCGGGGTATTGGTGTGGTGCAAAAGGTTCGGAAGTCCATCGATGATGGGTTCGTCTACAGAATTAGCGCTTGAGTACCTGTAGATAGTCCCGATAGTCAGCTCACTCATATTCCGTATCCTCTAAGAGCCGAGTGTATGACTCTTTGCTTTTTAAATAAGATATTATATTTCTTAGATTTGAATCGCTCGACGACTTTGACTTTTACATTCTATGTTTTGTGAAAGTCAATATGAAAAAATCCGCTATTTTCTGCAGTCTCCTTGATCCGTATCAAAGACTTCCATTGCGCTGGTGACGATATTCGTTGTATTCCGTGAACCGTTGCTGCCTTCTTCACCAAGTTTACTTCGGAGGGCGGTATAACTTTTTGCAGTTCATCCCACTCGCTAAGTTTTCGCCAGTAGCCCGATTGCGCTAGATCCGTGACCTTTATCTGAAGACTGACACCGTCATCAACGATTCCTGTCTTAATGCTTTCCATTTTCTTTCTGCTGGCATCCGCCGAGGAAACTGTCCACGTGCTAGGAATTGCAAAGTTAGAAAATCTCTTGTCTGATTCAACGGCAACCCAACAAGATTCACGTTTACACCACTGGCCAACGTTCGTCACCCCAGATGGAGGTGCAAGGATCAGATCCTGGACTACTTGCGCTATTCGTATGAGAAAGTCGTCTAATTCCTTATCTGTTGCCTGAAGTTGCCACGCCTTGGTCAAATTCAGAGGACTATTAACCCCTGCGCAAATCCGAAACAGTGATGAGATTGTATAGACCACAATCTGTGCCCTATAGTCACCTAGGTACCAGTCACTATGCGCTTGAGAAATCAACCGCTCTAACCGGCGCCATATGATCGCAATCGAAATCATCTCTTGAAAATAACTTTCGCCAAAGCTAGGACTCATCTCTTCCCATAGTTCTGAGTCGCTTTGGTTCTGTTTTTTTGAAGAAAATTTATCTGCGAACTTTGAGAAATTTGATTGTGCACCAAGAGCAGCCCAATACGGCTTTAGATTACGAACACTGTCATATTTCGCAAGATCTGTTTTATTAATGACATGATCGGTGGGGTATTCTGCGTCGAAGGTGGCCAGCTTAGACTTGGATAGATAGAGTCTTTCGTTTTGGTACTGTCCTCGGCTACGCTCGTAAAACCATTTAGGCGCCACTCGCATGTTAGGAAGGGTTGGCGTCGTGAGTCGCCTTGAGATTGCTTCCATCTTCTGATGAAAGGGATGATTAGAAAAGAAGTCCGCCTTTTGTATTTTAGTTTGTGTATTAGCGTATTCTGCAATTCTAGGAATTACATCAGTAGCGTCGCTGTCGGAAATTTGAGTTAACTTCATAGCAACGTTTATCGCTACCAAATCTATCCCTGACTTTTTTGCATTTAAAATGGTGGCAGTAGTCTGTCCGCCGTTTACGATCTGTAGATCAGTGATCTCTGTTATAAATGATTCGCCAGAAATCTGGGAAATCGTTACGCTGGACGCTGTTCCGGCAATACCATTGTTATATGCGAAAAAAAATTCGGGTGTGCGCTGGATGGTTCGCTTGATATCCTGATTCACAGAATTTTTCGTGCCTAGAAATGATCGAACATTCCCCTCAAGCAACCTACTACCGTAGCGTTCAAACAGATCAGCTAACAAGGTTCCAGGAATCGTACAAAGATATGACTTGAGATGTTCAGTCTCAGTTGCCTTTAGGCAAGGGATCGACACGCCAGAGAAGTCAGCCAACTTTATCTCGACCGGCTCTCTTTCTTTGACTGATTCATAAAGCCTTTGGATTCGGGCCAAATCCCATATGAAGCGTTCGATTTGAAGACCGTTTGCTAGTTTCGATGTTTCCTCGCTCTTGTACCTTCCACTAAGTAAAGAATTAGTAAAAAGATGTATTCGAATCTTTGTTGGTCGAAAATCAGGATTATTAAGAATCGAAAATGCCTCGTAGGCAGCGTTTGATTGCACAATTTCGTCTTTGATTCGCCCCGACATCGATTCTGCGCAAAAATTATCGACAGCACGAAATAACTGTCCCGTTTCAGCGGTAGTAAGAGTTGGTGGAGTGGCTTGATTTGACCATTTTCCTATGACAAAACTCATACTCCCATCGGTCGAGTCGACCGAGGTGAAGCCGTGGATTTTCTTCGCACCCCGACCTTCGATTTCACCGTATCCGTCCACTAACTGGAATCCTTCGCCAAACGCGGGATCTTCTTCTAAGCGCTCCGCTAATTCCGATATAAAGGCAATGGTATCGACTAGTCCCAGTGCGTCACCTCGCCTAGCGACCATCGAAGAAAGTTCAGTGAAAAAATCTTGTGTCTCCAATCTCGTGCCCTCAATCTACAAAGCGCTCTAAAGTGGTGAGTCGAATGCTGTACGCGGCTTCGACGATTTCTCTTGGAACCGTGCTTCTATCTAATCTTGGAAAGTCGCCCTTGACGCTATATTTTCGTGCTCGGTTCACGATAAAACAAACTGAGTCATAGAAGGCGACGTCAATGTAACCTACAGTCAATAATTTTCTTTGAAAGGATATTTTGTCGTCCTCAGTCGAGCACATCGCCTGGATTTCTTTAATTAGTTCCCTAAGTGACCGTCCACCTGGGGCAGTGCTCTCAACTGCATCAAGATCGTAAACGATTAGGGTGAGAGGCAAGTCACTAGATAACTGATCCAGTGATGAAATCTTCACGGAGTCGGCGGTAGGAGAAACCGACTTAATCTCGACGCAGATATCAGGAAATTGGAAATCTTGTCTACCTCCATCCGGCCCCACCCACGCTTTGGTGACAGCCGTGAAGTCAAGCGCTCGGCTTACTATCGATTGCTTAAAAAACAATAATTCTCCAAAGAGTCCCTTGCAGGCTTCGAAGGTTAGTACGCCTCTTGGATTTATAGCAAAAAGTGCCTTCCACTTCTCAAGTCGTTCGATAAGGGCGTTATGTAAATCGTCTGACGATGGCGCATGAAAACAATAGGTTAGGATGTCTGAACTGAGTGAAACAAATACGTCATAGAGTTGATTGTTCATCAGTTCAAGCAACACGAACCACCCGCCACTAGCCCTCTTCTCACTGGACACCGTCACTGAGGAGCCTAATTTAGGCATCGTTGGCGGTCGGCTTGAAAGTGAAATAGCGACGACAGGATTCCCAGACGCGCTAACCCCAACGTGGAAGCCACCTTCCTTCATCGATTTATGATGCTTTAGAAAGGTATCATCCTTTCCGAGGGGTCTTGGAAGTGGCTGCCTCAAAACATCCTGAAGCGCTTCGCTAACCGTCGTCATCAAAAACCTCCTCATCGTCGGAAAGTAAACCAAGCTCCCTCTGAGCGGTTGGATTTAACTGATATGTAACTATTGGAACAACATCATCGGAATAAGTTGGGAAAAATATGCTGAGTGCCAATATGCGCTTTGGGGCAATCTCTGAGGGATCCGCTCGGCCTTTGGAACTTTGTCGCTTGGATGTATTTTCTATCGGCTTGGCAATGGGCTCTATGAAACTAACCACAACGAGAGGAAGTCGATTGAGTCCCCTTAAGATTTCTTTCCGTTTCACCGACTCGTCTTTTGTTTTCAGTAAAGCTTTTACTCGCTCAACTTCACTTTGAGTCGCTCCAATAAAAATATCTTCCATACCCCCTACACGCCGACGATTGAGTTCTAAGAAAGTTTTGGAGGTAAGCGGTTCAAATTGCCGCTGCCTTGCTTTGATTACATGAGCCTGGTCTGACGAGTCGATCAATTGAACCGTTTGGTTTGGGCTGCTACCTTGCGGAAAACAGATAAACCAATCTTTTAGGCTTGTATCAGGGGCGCGTCGTATAAAGT
>DDPO01000060.1:0-4982 GCA_002342225.1 Bdellovibrionaceae bacterium UBA2466
CCTCCAGCCCCACCGCCCCCAGCGTTTCCACCGGCCCCACCACCGCCCACTAAAAGCACCCGAGCGCGTCCAGGACAAGTTACAACAGCATTGGGATCCGACTTCTTAAAAATGTAAACAACATCATCGCCCACTTTAACTTTCTCTGCGATGCTGCTTTGAATAGCCAACATGCCAGACCCGCAACCCGAGTTACTAGGCGTAGTATTCGGTCTTTTAACCCGCAGCTGATAATCGCAACTCACAGTTGTTTCGGAGTGCCCTTTGACTATTGCTTTTATTGTTCTTAGGGATTCGCTGGGATTTGCTGGATTCAAGGCTTCCGAAGAAATAGACGACAATCGGATATCAAAACCACTATCTTTGAGTGGTGTCATGTTTCCATAATTTTGCACACTTTGACGATTAAACTCTGCACTTTGAAATTCAGGATTGTTACTGCCAGAAGCTGTAAAACTCACGCTCTCAACAATTCCATTGACCGACAATCTCAAATTTACGGTCTTATCCCCCGAAATCAAATCCATCNNCATGCAGTGGGTTCCGGAGGGGGCTCAATAGGAATGACCCCTTCAGTCTCTCCCACTCTCACAACTAGTTTTGTGATTGTATTGGGTTTGCTAGGGTTATCTGCAATGTACTTTTTAAAAGTCACTGGCACCGATTCAATTGCGGTGGACAGAGGAAAAACAAAATTCGGAGAATAGATGGAGTTTTTTTGGTCGGTTGTTAACTGCCCTAAACTCGGAATTCCCAAACATCCACTCTGTATGCCCTCTGTCAATGCCATATCGGCAGTTTTTTGAAGTGAGCCCAATCCAACAGGGTCTACTTGAAACTCTAATGAATTACAGTCATCAGCCGCTAGAGGAGCTTTTTTACAGATAGGAGCACTGAGAACTGCGCACTCTCCTGTGGAGGCATTTTTGCGACCCCTGACTAAAAAGTTAGCGGCATAGAACTGAGAGGCTGAAGAGGAAGTTCCCGCAACATGGGGTTTGAAAGTAGTCGCTTGACTCATCTCCGAGGGAATCGGATAGGGCTCAGGATACCAATCAGGCTTCACAACTTTCCCATTGGAATCCACAGTTGTTTTAAACTTTTTCTGGAGCATCCAGAAATTAAATTTGTCAGCTTCTGACAAATTGGCAGCAGATTCGCTTTGTCCAACGATTCTGGTGAAATCACCCACTTTCATCAAAGTTAAAGTGACAGCAGCAAAGCCAATGAAAGCGATTATGATTGTGATTAAAAGGGCTTGTCCCTTTTGATTGGTGTGATTACTCCGCAACACGTTCTTCATAAATAATCCTTGACCTCAAGTATAACGAATTTAAGGAAGAACAATCTTTACAATTATTGTGGAGATTTCAGCACAATATCCAAGCCAAAAATCTAGGACTAACCCTCGAGCTAAAGGTTTGATACTATTAGGAGAGTTACTTAGCAACCAACGAGGCTCTATGCTTTTCAGAAACTATATTTGCGCCAAGCTTAAAGACAAATCAGGGAACGCAATTATCACTGGGGTCGTAGCAACTACCATTTTGGGAATAACAATTGTTCTAGTGGGCAATGGTTATTTGTCTACTCTCAAATTTAAAGCTCGAACTGAACAGAAAGCTGCTCTAACCCCAATCCTCGATGCTGTGCTAACAAGCGTGACCAAAACGGAATTTTTTAAAGAAACCGATGGGGTCCCACCCAATGAAACAATCACTGCTCCTGCTTTCATGACAAGACTTTTAGGAACCGACGGTCTTGATGTTCCAGGAGGCGGTAAGTTAATCCAGTTTGATACGAACTCTGCAGCTCTCTTGTCTGAACCCAATGCAATTGCTAAAGCCAATCTTTGTAAAACTGCAAGCAAAGCTCCATTGGTTCCTTCCTCAAAAAATGATCCATCTACTTTTATATTTTGTGTTTCGTTAAAGAACACTAATTTGGCCTCTCCAAATACTTTTTTTGGCTCTGATGCGGGTTTTGCTGTATTTAAAGTCGTTTTAAGACCAGTCGACTCCTCTCAAAAAGATTTTTTAACGAGTTCTACAACTTGGGGAACATTTGTGGATGACCCCGATAGACAGAGGAATTTTCAAGCTGAGATAACTTACTCCATTTTTTGGGGCAAAAAAAACGACTCGGTTAATAGCTTTGAAAAATTTGGAATAACCATTAAAGATCTGGGTTAGATTTATGTATCCTAAAACCCTTAAATCAAAGGTCGGGTTTAGTCTCCTTGAGCTCAGCGTAGGGATAGCTATTGCCGGAGTGGTTGTTTGGCTAGGGTCTAGATTTTTATCAGCTCAACAAAAAACTACAGTTCAAACAGGGCTAAAAACACAAGCAAGCACCGAGATACAGAACTTTTTCATCAACCGGAGAAAATCATTCGCGAAAGTGCAGCCAGGGGCTATCACTCTTTCCTCAACAGGCCCATTCAGCACTTTGACCATTCCAAGAACTTCTTACGATTCAAGTTATAACGTGATCACCTCCGACGAAGTGATTACGGCATCTTGCGGAGACCTCCCTACAGATCTTGCTGGAGTCCAGCTACCGCCAGACTTCTTGTGTCCGGGACTTTGTGAAGCCCCTCAAATCCCACTGAAAGTGTCAATTTCCATCAATGGCAATTTAGGAGAAACCTATCCTACCAATAACCCTGTAGTTTTTCCCACTGGAGAAACAAATTCTCAAATAGCTTCGTCCCTTTGCTTAACTAGCAAAGACAATTCTATTGTCTTCAGAATGACCTATTTACTACGTCAAGATACTTCAACTAGCATTGAGACTGTTTCAAAGACTGAAGTTTTCAATCTCCCTCTGGACAACGGCATCGCCAAACCCCAAATCTTCGGCGGGGGAAGATAAAATAAGTTTCAAATAAACACTCATTTTTTTTAAGGCTGCTTCCTGCCCCCTCCTAAATAGCGTTAACTCGATCGAGAAGTTTTCTTTCGCCAAGCGATTAACTTTGAATGAAAATTTGGTTACTCCAAATTCCGAATGTGTTTCATCAGGAATGGTCATAACGGGTTCACCTACTAAATGAACACTGTCTTTGGAGAATGGCTCTTCCAATCTCCACTGCTCCCCACTTTTGAAATCGGTTTTGATATTAATTTCGATATCTCCGTCCGGCGTGATTTCGATCGGGGACAAAGAGCTGTCCCCAGTCAACCAAAGCACTCTTTTGTGGGGCGTTCCCACCGAATCCAAACATGGTAATGTTGCAAGGTGCTTAGCGCCCGCAAGAAAAAGCTCTTTCAGTTCAACAGATTCGATCTTTCCCTCGGAGTTGGCTAAAAACCTAGCTGTAAAACCAGCATCAGCTACATTGGCGCTTTTACAAAACAGCGCAGCCCCTGACTCTCCATTTACATTAGGACGCGAACAGACAAGCCTTCCAAACTTCACAGGTTGTAATCCCTTAAAAGCTTCAGCAGTGTGCTCATTATCCTCTAAAAAAACTTGATAGTTCGATTCGCTCGAAAGACAAAACAGAGCAAATGAAGAACTGGGCAAATAAAAAACCGTAATTATTAAGCTCAACAATAAGAATTTCATTTTCGTACCTCTTTTCACAAAAAACAAAATGCAAAGGGTGTTCCGAATCTCGCAGCCTTTTGGCAAGCCCAGCAAGTTGGAACTGACTCTAAGCTCTGCTAAAATAATGATGTGCAGATGCTTAAAAACTTCCTTCTATTCGGTCCTTACTTTTTCCTGCTTTGGACAATTTCCGATTGTCTTTTTGCTAACAACCAAGACCCCAATCTTATTCTAAGATGCCAACCTGCCCTTAGACTTCTCGTCAAAGGAGCAAAACAAAAAGGGGCAGTCACTGATCCCTCTAAAACCATCTCAGTTGAGGAGACAGTGCCCACCATGGTTGGACAAGTAGACACGGGAAAAACAGACCGAGCCCCTGTTTTTAGCCGGATCACACCCGAAAACATCGAAGCTCTTTTTACTCATGTTTACAACCCCGAACAAAGTTCCGATTTACTGGGAGCAAAGGGGATTCTCTATCGAGGAGTCGACGGTGAATGGAAAGTGATGATGTGGCCGACTGGACAAGGGGCTCGAGGCAATAGTATTCACCATCGAGATGCTGTGGCTTCGGTTTTAGCGCATGAAGCTCAACTTTTGGAAACCCTAGCTCTTGAGAGAGATTCTATTGGGGTTTTAGCCCTACAGCAAAAGTTAGCTGAATTAGCTCGCGAGTTGTCCCTAATTCGTAGAAGCGATTCTTTCACTGCAGAGACAATTAGGAAATTCAGTGGATTTCAAATGACCGCTCGGAAGAACTCAAGAACCGGAAAGCTAGAGATATTATCGATTGATTTAGATTCTAGTCTGACCACTGCTCAAGTAAATGAAAACATCAACCAAACAACAGAATCTGTTAATGAGCTTATGGGCACCATTGCTTCTGCGATCGACCCCATGATTAGACCTCGAACCTATCGGATTTTTAAATCACAACGTGCTAATCTCAGAGGAGAAGAGCGCCTCGCAGCACCCGAGGGAGCTCGTCTTGAGGAACTGGTGAAGTAGTCAAAGCTGCTCTACCGAATCACCGGAATCTGCTCAGGTGCATGTTTTTGCAACACAGCTTCTGCAATTGCCTTAAGATCTCCACTGGATGTTTTGTACTCTTTGGCTGCAAGTTTCACGGCCTCCGACGGAGCTAATCGCTCAAGGATCTGCAACAATTGTTGTTTTTGAATCGAAGTAGTTGCACGTTTAGCGTACGCACCTAATACCGTATCTACAGCTGCTCGATGAACTGCCGGAAACTGACTGACTCCGGGTGACTCTAAAAACCCAGCTGCATACCCGGGTCGGCCGTACCGATCTGGAGTCAAATCAGCGATTCCATTATTTTTGAGCCAACTTAAAACAGCCGCAGTGAGCTTAGTAGTTTTTCTCTGACTCTCGAGAGCTTTTTGAGCTTCAGGGAACTCCTCGACATTTCC
>DDPO01000060.1:5038-5191 GCA_002342225.1 Bdellovibrionaceae bacterium UBA2466
GCTGCACTTCGAGTTGCTCTGAGCAACCTCTGACTAAAAAGAGTAAGTTCTAAAGCTCTTTCTTGAGTTGCCTTTTCAGATTCAGTGAGCAATTCCCCTCTTGTCAATTTCTTCTCGACGACTCTCTCCACTTCGGAAACAGCTTTTCTCTGC
>DDPO01000060.1:5228-11637 GCA_002342225.1 Bdellovibrionaceae bacterium UBA2466
CTCGATCTCTTGAACTCTATTCCACTGTCCTTCAATGATTAATTGATTCAATCTCTTTTGCCCCTCTTCAATTGTTTTTAAGGCAGTCTCTAATTCCTGATTTCCCCTGACTGAGCCCTCTAATTCTCGGACAGCTTTCAAAGAAGTTTCGAGCCTTCCTACCCTCCACTTAGCAATGTCTTCGATTGTTTTGGGGTCCGCAGACGAATATTGGTGCTCTAAGCTCCTTAAAAGGCCCTCGACGTGGTAATCCACCGATTCAATCACTTCTTTTTGTTCCTGTTCACTTAAACGTTCTTGAGGTTTTTTCTTTTTGAGTGCCCGATACTTTTCTTCAAACTCTTTTCTGGCCTCTTCTCGATACTGTTGAATGCCTTTTGTGAGCAAGCTTTTTTGTTGCCCCTCCATTTTAGAACGCTCTAAATAGCCTCGACTACTTCCCCACCCGATATAAGCCGCTGTAGATAAGTGATCTAAAAGATGCTCTCCCACTTGCTCAGGAGTCATTCCAGAGAGACCCGATTTGCCATGTCTCGCCCAATGAACAGCCTCTTTGGCAGCGAAATCTGTGCCCATAAAACTGAGCGTTCCTGCTAGCTGGTTTCTGATTCCGGGCTGGCTGAGGCCTGCTGCACCCATGAGGCCATTATTGGCACCAATAGCGGCACTAAATGTAAGTCCAGAATACAAGTTCTCTGTCGCGTCCTCGAAAAAAATTGAGGCCAGCTCAGCCGCTGGTGACATGGGCCCTGTGGCCTTGCCCTGCATCTCCGCTTTTTGTCTTAAAGCCTCCACTCTCTCTTTCCAAGCGTAGGGCCTGAAATAGTAAATTTGTAAATTACCCAAGACTGAAGCAACGGGCATTTCTGACCAAGGCTTGCCGCCGATGAGACGCTTTCCTATTGCTCCCGTCCCATGTCCAGCCCAATGTAAATTTGCAAAAAATTGCGCACTTCCTAAATAGCCATTAAACTCATCCATGTTAAAAACTCTGTCTGTTAACCTTGTCATTAAGTTATTGGTGTAACCCAAATCTTTGGTCGACTCGACCAACATATCAATATACCCGTCTCCGTTGAGATCGAGCTCTTGTTCTATATTCCACTCGAGGACTGCTTTTTTATACTCTTCCTCATTTTTGTCTTTACCTTTAAATCTATCTAGTTCATCAGGATGTACTTTGTGTTTTCGCCAACCTGTTGGATTGTCAGGGTTGTTTTTAGCCCACTCAATGCGTGACTGGATGTAGCGCTCTCCGAAATATACATTGATTAACTCCCCAGTCACTTTAGCTCCAGAACCAATTCCCTGGAAAACGGCCGCAACTTTGGCTCCATGCTGAACTGAGGCCGGAATGGCTTGAACACTTCGAATAAGAGCCATTGCACTTTTTGCGGCAATTCTCTGCTGTAAAGTTCCTTTCACTGCCAAATCCCCTAATTTAGCCCATTGTGCTCCTGCGGAGAGCCCCCTTCCCAAGGGGCCAAGAACCGGAATTGAAGCCGCTGCTATAATAGCATCTGAAATATTGTCGATATTTCGCATCTGAATTTCCATTGCAGCATTATCTGTTTTCATTTTTTCAGATCTGATTCTAGACAAAACATCATGAGAATAGTCTTGAGCTTTCATGTCAGTTCCCGGAATTGGGATTGAGCCCGCACCATTTATAAAATTGTCAATATGACGAAGAACATCGTCAATTCTGCGGGCCTCAACTTTATCAAGTGATTGATTGGTATCCACCAAGGCAGCTAGTTCTGGATCATAAAGATGAAGCATATTGCTGAGCATAGCGTCGCCAAGATTTCGCCAAGCTCTCCAAAAGCTTTTCATGTCTTTCTGGTTTTTCAAGTAAGCTGTTCTTAGTTGTTGAATTGCGACGAGTCTGCCCTTGAGCTCATCTTGAATTTGTTGGATGGGTTTAACCTCGTAAGAAAGCTCCAATTTTCCATCGCCTGCGTCTTTATACAAAATTCTTGCAGCCGTTTGGTCCGAAACCGGAAACCATTTGTGCTGAGCCTTCTCATTGGAAGGAAGATTGTTAAACTTTCCTATCTCATCACTTTCAAAGCTAAAACGAGATTTTTTTGGCGACACACGAAAAGCCAAGGCTCTTCTTAGCAAAGCATCTTCGAACGCTTTTTGGGGTTCTTTGGGTGGGAGGACGATCTCGATTCCGTCTTCAACTTGGATGCGAACTGCGATGGCAGGTAATTTTTTCAAAACGCTCTGTAGCTCTTCTTTGCTGGTCAATTTTGCATTCGGTTGAATCACAAGTTCATTTGTGACAGGGTCATAAACGAGCCCCATCCCTTTGAGCTGTTCAATTGCGTTTTTCAAATCGGAGCTAGCTACAGGAGGAGACTTCATTGCAGGGGTTATGTTGCGACTCACTTCGGGCTTTAACTGATCTTGGCCTAGGCCTATTCGGACGTGTTGAGTTGCTGCAGAATCGAAGAAAGCTTGCGCCTTTTTAGGATCTGCTGAAAGACTTATCGGCATTTGTTGTTGACGATAAGCCCTCACCAAATTGTCCTTCAACGCTAAGGCTCTTTCAACCACTTCAGGACGGATTGTTTTCTCTTTTGACATTTCCTCCACGATAGAATCTAGTCTTTTTTGGGTTGTATCAAACTCCTTGAGAGCCTGAGGAAAAGTTGAAAATGATGGTGGGGTTTCATCAAATAAATGATCCAATGCGGCTTGAGACAAAGGAAGTTCAGCCTGTTCTGGATAGCCCGATTCGGTAAATAAACGCTTCATTTCAGCCATAATCATTTCAAAAAGTTTCTCTCGCTCCACTGAGCCTTTTTGGTATGTTGAATACGCGGTCAGCCGAATGGCCAAGTCCGAATCGGTGTCCTCCCCAATCAACATGAGGGCTTCAGAGACTGCATTGAGTTCCGAAGCCCATTCATATTTAGGTTTACTGAAAACCCAAGGCTTCATTTGGGTAGCCAATCGATAATTGATTTCTCTCTGCTGCTGCTTCAAAGACAAAGCTTGATTTAACCTTTTTTGCCCCTCTGGATTCAAAGACGCAAAGGCGTCGAGCTCCTCGGCGCTAGGCCTATCCTCTTGTGGCTTTGGTAAAAATCTGGAGCCGATAGCAAATGCCTGAAACTCGTTTTGCCTTGCTAGGTGTTTTCTAGTGATAGGTGCAAAAAAGGCCTCTTGTCTTCGACTATCTCCTAATGGGTAAAATAGGCCAATGCGATCCAAAAACTGTTGAGGCTGACGACTCAAGTTCAAACTTTTGTCGGGGCCTAAATGAGATTCTAATTTGGCTTGAGCTTCAGTCCACTTTTCTTTTTCATCGTTCGTCAACGCTTCGCCTGCGAGATATTTTGCTTCAACAGCTGCCATCGTTCTAAGGTATGGATCAGAGAGTTTTCGCTCAAAAATGACCTGTCTAAGCTTTGGGGAAATACCAGTAAGCTTTCCTAGATACTGATGGGCTTGTTTTAAAACCTCTTGTTCTACTTGAATCTCACTACAATTCTTTTTACCCTCACAAATTTTGCTAAGAATTTCTTTCTCTTTCTTTAACTCCGAAAAATAGTAATGGAGATCATAATCACTTTCGTCACGTTCCTGTTTATCTCTTGAAGTTACCCCTTTCAGTCCCCATTCGTCGAGCAACATGATCCCTAATAATCTTGCACGATCGGCTTCGCTCAAATCTTTAAAGTTCGCTTTAGAAACCCGCTCTCTAAAATCATGACGGAACTTTTCATAAGCTGAATTGGCCTCTTTTGACATGTATTTGTAACTTCCCATTTCATCAAATAGACCCTTTAATTCAGGAGCTTTTTGAGTGACAAACCCTGCAACCGATTTAAAAAGTGAGGGGTTTTTCTCATCGAACAAAGCCTCGACGAACTTATCTAGACGTCCCTGATCAGAAAACATTGAAAGACTTTCTTTTTGAGAGTCAGAAACAGAAAAAGAGTTGTCTTTTGCCAAGTGGTTTAACAAGTCTCTATAGATGGGATCTAGTTTAGAAATTTTGAGCGCGACTTCGGCATTGTAGGGCAATCCTAATTTTTTTGAAAAAGCTTCAATGGCAGGGATAGATTTTTTAAGCTCTGGATTTGGCTTTGCAAACAAGTCGACTCTGCTAGGGTCTTTTGAATCATCCGTTCTTAGAGCATCACTCACAGCTCTTTTAAGTCTACCACCCTCAGGCGTATTCCATAAGCCATGCTCAGAATGGGTTTGAAGAATTTCTTGAAGCTTATTTGCAGCATCTCGAAAAGGTGTGCCCGATTTACCTTCGAGGGGGTTATCTCTCTCTTGGGTGCGAAGTTCTGCCATTCTTCGAGAAACGCGCTCTGCCATGTTGTCTGATGGATTTTTTAGCTGAACTTGAATTTTCTCATCACAACGGTAACGTGTTGCTTCAGGAGAATTAAATATCTCTTTTGCTACTTTAATAAGCTCACGTTCCCCACCCTTGATGGCTCTATCTTTCCACACTCGAGCCTCATCGCCTTGAACTTTACGCCCAAGAAAAATTTCATAGGCAAAGTCGACGCCTTGTGTATTGCTAGGACTATCGGGCTCTTCAGCAACTTTTTTGGCCTCTTCGCTCTGCCGTATTTGCTCTACCGCTTGCCAGAGATCTACTTCATAATTTTTCACTTTCTGAACCCATTCTTGAATTTTGGATTCGTCATCGCTCCCTTTGTTACCTTTCAAAAACTGCTGATAGGCCCAAGTGATAACGGGAGTGATGTTATCCATAGGGACCGGTGTTATTTTCCCAGCCAAATTGGAAGAGTCATGCACTAGGTTTTCTCTTTGTAAGCCAAGAGCTTCAGCGATATTTTGTCTGGCTGTTTCTAAGTGTTTTATATCTGCACTGTTTGAAGGAGAAGCTTTGAGCCTTACCGAATCGGTGATTAAATTTCCAAGAACAGGATTTACAAGATACTGAAAAGTGTTTTGATAGGAGCCGGCTGTAAAATCTTCGTAAAAACTTAAAAGTCCTCGGTCATTATCTTTGAGCTCTGCCCCGTCTTTTCCCTTCAGCGAAATCACTTTATCAATTTGTTCTTTGAACTCTGGAGTGAGAACCAATTCCTTTTTTCCTGCCTCAAGGTTTTCTTCATTGGTCTTAGTCTGATTAAAAATCGCGAAAAGAAAATCTAGAATCTCAGGATTGTTTGCATGTGTTTCCTGAAGTGTTTTAAGATCAGAAACGACTTTCAACATCACCTTGTTTTTGGCCCGCTCCTGAGCCTGTTTTTCAGCATCCCCCGAACACTCTAAACCAAATTTCTTAACCTCATCGCTCCCGAAATTTGTATAGTCATTCAGCTTTTTGTCGTTCGATTCCAACCACGTCTTAAGCAACTCAATGTTTTCTCTTTTTCCAACCTTTCCCAATGAGCACAAAAAAGCTTCCGACAAACCTCGACGAAAATCGGAGTCGTGAGCCGCTTTGTAAACCCACCCTTTAGGATAATGTTGCACATAACTATTGCCCGAACCGGGGCTCTGGCCGTAATTGCGAGAAGTCGTGGGAAGGCTGTACTTGGTTTCCGTGGGTCCCCAAGTGGCTATTCTTAAAATGGAGCGCTTTTTTGTGCCCTTAAGATTAGGAATTTGGCTTTGATCAAAAGATGCGTCTGACAGAGGAGCAAAGTATCTTCCTGTAGCGGTCAGAAAGCTCGAGGGTTGTCCGGACAGTGGATTAGATGGGCCATAAGTTTTGTAGAAATCATCAGTCGAAGGACATTTTTCTGAGAACTGAGCTCGGGGTCCTTTGTTTGACTCGGAAGGTCGGGAATGAACTGTATGATCTTTTTCGTCGGCCCAGAGATCGCGCGGGAACGAATAAAGGCCGCCTAAGAAAACACCTATGCTTAGAAACAAAAGAACTTTTCTAAAAGTTGCTCTCAGGTTCGTCACTTTTGAGCCCCTAGAGTTTTTTAAATTATCCATCACTTTAAAGTTCATTTTTAATGCCGTGTTTCAGATTGTGAAAACTTCCAGTCTTCAGGGACTTACAACCGCTTTTGTAAACCGTAAATCCAAGCACTGTCTTATCGGTGACGCAACGTCTAAACTTTAAGCTAAAATAAAGCTAAAAACATGACTCTCATGGTGGGGAAACCTGATCATAGTTTGGTTGTTTTTAAACCCCGCTCTGTTAAACTTAAAAGACTACGAATCAAGCCTTATTTACCGGAAGAGGAGAACATGAAAAATTATTTCATCTCAATCACTTTGACAGTCGCTTTCCTTGTCTCTCAAAACTTGCATGCAGTGCGCGAAGAGAAAAAAGAATCTAAAGAAGAAGCTGTTAAAAGAATCGAAGCTTACAAGCCCTCCCAACGATTAGGAGCATACGAAGCCAAAAAAGAAGCCGCTTCTGAAAAAGCCGAGAAAGAATTCTGGA
>DDPO01000001.1:0-699 GCA_002342225.1 Bdellovibrionaceae bacterium UBA2466
CTGGCGCTCTTGATAGTTTTAAAGTTCATAGAGCGTCACTATTTAAAGCGATTGATGAAGCTCTAGAAATGGGATCGGCTCTCCAAAAAACTCGCGACGATCTTCAACCTTCTTTTTCTGATCTGTTTGGACTTGAAGAGGACTCCAGTTTCTCGCATAGAAAAGTATCATATCCAGACGAAACTCCATGGCCAAGATTGTATGAATTAAAACTCGAGAAAGACACTATTGGATTTTTTGTTTCCGGCCATCCCTTAGATGATTTTGGTGAAGAGCTTGAGCGTTACACTAGCGCAACTATCGCTTCATGTTTAAATTCCACAAGTGGAAAAGAGGTCTTTATTGGGGCTGAAATTGTTTCTATGCGAGAGATTCTGACAAAGCGTGGAGATCGAATGGCTTTTTTAACACTCGAAGATAAAACAGGCCAAATTGATACTGTGGCTTTTTCAGATATCTACTTAGAAAATGAAACGCTTCTGAAAGCCGGAGAACCTATTTGGGTCAAAGGCCAAGTGGAAATGAATGAGAGTGGAGCCAAACTCATTCTTTCCAAAAAAGGAAATGCTCGAATACTGCCTTTACGTCATGCGTATGAGGCGATGGCCAAAGAAATACATCTCTATTTTAATGTGGAAAAAAATCCAGAACTTAGTCGAGACCTCTTAAATAAACTTCAAAATTACTTTAAAACAGTAG
>DDPO01000001.1:736-17755 GCA_002342225.1 Bdellovibrionaceae bacterium UBA2466
GAGGCAGTGCTTAGAATGAAAGAGACTATCCCTCTTAATCGAGACACGATAAGCTTTATAAAAAACATGCTTCCAAAAGAGGGAACCCGACTTGAATATCGCTAAATTATTTTTGGGACTTTGCCTTTTCTCGTTCTGGGCTTTTGGAGAAGGAGTCCCTTTTAAAGTTTCATCCTCAGCTTTGAGCAATCCAACCGCTTCACCTGCTCCCACAGATACTGAAAGCGATCTGGAAACTAATCTAATCAATGACCTCAAATATTTAGCTGTCTCTAACTTTTTACAAAATCATCTCGGGGCTAAATACAATCAATTCGATAAGTTTGTTACTCCGGATTTTTCTGAAAAGTATATTCTCGACTACAAAGTCACTCGGGGAGGTGGCGCTCCAGGTACCGTGGAACTTGTAGGCCACTTGGATGGCGATGCATTAAAACGGTGGGCTAGATTGATCGAGTCGAAGACGAGAGGTTCAAATCAGATCAAACCGCTGTTTATTTTATCGTCTAATTTACCAGGATTGTCTTTTTCGCCTGCAGATACTTCTCTCAGACAAAGAGACTCTTCGATCGCTCAAGTTTTAGGTCAAATGACTCAACTTCAATTAAAAAAACTCAATACTCAATTAACACCACTCGACACTTCGTTGGGTTTAGATGCCCCCCCAAAGAATATTTCTGAGATCCAATCGCTCACAAGCTCAGCTCTTCGCCGAGGCGATAGTTTAGTGATTTGGGAAACCATCTCAGTCTGTCCAGGGTGCGTAAATCCAAGACTTGATATTTTTGTTTATAACAGTCAGACCCAAAGTTTAGCTTTTGCAATTGGTGATGATTTAAACATTTCTGGAAGAGATCTAAGCAACTCAGAACTTTTTAAAAAATCTGTAGGCCCCTTATTTCAGCAATTTCAAAGCGAATTAGAAAACGCTCTTTCTTCGGGAACATTGCAAGAGCTGACTATGAAAATCATTTTTGAAAATGTGGATTCCTACCGAACCTTAAAAGTATTAGAGACCCAACTCAATCAAGGAAATGGATACAATTCTCCAGTGCTAAAGAAAGTCTCCGGGAAGTCGGCAGAGTATGAAATTAAATCCACTCTCAATATCGATGAACTTGGAGCAAAAGTTCAAACCAATCTCCCCCCCGGATTGAAACCCCAAGTCGGAAAAGCCGATAGCTCTACCTTAATTGTAAAATTTACTAAATAAGGGAGTCGTGAGATACTTGTCTAATAAGGGTTGTATCCCCTATCTCCCCCAAAAATAGGCTTATCGCTATGCACAAATATCTTACTCTGATTTGTATTTTTGCACTAACTTTCCTGACCCATTGCGCATCATTGAATCCTTTTGGGTCTGACTCTAGCGAGAAATTGGAGGCCGAAGCAAAAACTCCCAATACACCCGCTGAGGACCCACCTCGTTACACTTGGGAAATCAATGAATCATTGAAGAACTCAGTTAAGAAAAAAATAGTGGTGCTAAATTTTTATAACAAAACGCAATATGGCGGAAAAGAGCTTGGGGAGTATGCAGCAAATACCGTCCAAGACATGATTGCTAAAATTCCCGACTTTGTCATCATTACTCAAGAAGAGCTTAACCCAGATGAGCTTATCAATTTCGATGATGGTAAATACAACATGAAACAAGTGTTTGATCGTGCTCGTGCCCGAGGCGTTTCGGCTGTAGTAACTGGAACGATCGAAGATGTGAGAATTGACGAGCGAGGAGATGAAGTGGGTTTGTTCCGAACTCGCTACAATTCGGTTCAAGCAAAAGTAAAGTTTCAACTCCACGATGCTACCAATGAAAAGATGTTGCTAACCAAAGACTCCACAGCAGAGGTGCTAGAAGAGCATACTCGATTTTTGGCATCAAGAACTGTTGAAAGCTATGATGCTAACAGAGCCGAGGGGGCCGTTACCAAAGCTCTAGACAAAGTGGTTCCACTTTTCTCTCAATATGCAAAACGTATTTCTTGGGTAGGTAAAATCGTTAAAATTGAAATGAACCGTTTTTTTATTAATGCCGGTGAGCCAACGGGCATCACCCAAGGGCAACTTCTTAAGGTCTTTGGCCCTAGCCAGCCTATCATCGATGATGAATCTCAACAGTTCATTGGTATGGCACCCGGCAGATTTAAAGGGATTCTTAAAGTCGTTGATTATTTTGGAAACGATGGAGCTGTAGCGATTGTTCACGCAGGCTCGGGTTTTCAAGAAAAAGACCGAGTCGAAGTCTACACTCCGCCCCACTGATTTCAATCCGAACTAGCCCCTCTTAAAAACTCGTGCTAATAGCTTTCTCATGACTTGGGAAACTGTTATTCATCGTTCAATCGCTTGGAATGCATTAGAAGCAGTCCAACAAGGTTTGATAGAGCAAGTTCAAAGCAACCCCTCAAAGGCTTTTCTCTTGTTGTCCGAGCCCCTTCCCACTTTCACGTTTGGGAGAAACTCAAAGCCCGGCGATCTTCATTGGAGCCAAGCTCTACTAAACCAGTACAACGTTCAAGTCTCCCCTGTTAAACGCGGGGGAAAATGGACTTTCCACGGACCGGGGCAAATATTGATCTATCCCATCATGCATTTACCGAGCTGGGGTTATTCATCGAAAGCGGTCAGAGCTTTTTTAGAAGACTTCAGAGAATCGGTGATGGAAACTTTAACTTCACTGGGTTGCTCTTTCGTCGAGAAAAAAGAGCCGTTCGGTGTTTACATTAATCATAAAAAACTAGTCTCTTTCGGTTTGGCTTTTGAAAGATCAATTTCCTCCCATGGTATGGCGCTGTACTTAACCGATCAGTCTCTCTTTTTTAGCGGCATTAATCCTTGTGGTGTTACCGACGGAATGAGCACTTTTCTCAATGAAAATTTGACTGAACCCAAAGCTTGGGACTCTGTGGCAACACTTCTCGAGGACAACATAAAAAAGCGTTTCAGTTTTAGATTAAGTCGGGTAGTCTGAAGCGTACTCTTTTACAGCTTTTTCTTTTAGGAGACACACATGTTTAAAACTAACAACAAAGGAAACATCACTATCTACTCGTTATGCGTAGTGGTGGGTATTGTCGTCGGAATTTTAGCAGGAATGGCCTTCTCAGGCGGGATGGGCTCGTCAGGGGATAATCCCGTAGTGGCAGAATATAACGGCAAGTCGGTTCGAGCATCTGAAGTATTCAGCCAAGTAAAAACTCGTCTGTTTGATTTAGAAGAAGAGGTTTTCAGAACTAAGGAACAGGCTATTAGAGAATTTGTCGAGCAACGCCTTTTAGATGACGAAGCCAAAAAGTCAAACATGCCTGTTCAGCAGCTACTCGATCAAAAAACGGGTGGCGAAGTTGCAGAAGTGACTGACAAAGACATTGAAGCTTTTTTGACTTCCAAGGGTCTCAGTTTGAAAGACCCCCGAATCAAAAAAGACGATGTTAAAGAATACTTAAAATATCGTCAAAAATTCGAAAAACGTCAGGCTTATGTGGAGAAGCTTAGAGAGTCTGCAAAAATCAAAATCCTCGTAAAAGAGCCCGAGTCCCCCAAGCTGACTGTAAGTACGGACGGCTATCCATCATGGGGAAATGCTAAAGCTCCGGTTACGATTGTCGAGTTTTCCGACTTTCAATGTCCCTTTTGCTCGAGAGCAGTGCCTATCATCGACCGAATTAAAAAAGAATACGGTCAAGATAAAGTACGTATCGTGTTTAGAGACATGCCTCTGCCAAATCACAACCGAGCTTTGCCAGCGAGCTTAGCTGCACGTTGTGCGAACGAGCAGGGTAAGTTTTGGGAAATGCACAACACTCTGTTTGAAAACCAACAAAAGCTCGAAGATAAAGATCTTAAAGACTATGCGAAAACTGTCGGTTTAGATGTCACTAAATTCAATCAATGTTACGACAGCAAAAAATACATGGGAGATCTTGAAAAAAGCCGTTCAGAAGCTGAGAGTGTCGGCATTGCTGCGACTCCCTCTTTCTTGATCAATGGAGTACTACTTCAAGGCGCTCAACCCTTTGAAAAATTCAAAGAGAAAATTGATCGCGCTTCTAAACAAGGTTAATTCAAACTTAAAAATAGAAAGCCTGCTTACTTGAATAGTAAGCAGGCTTTTTTATTTTCTTAAATTTGCCGTTATCGTTATCGATATTCAACACTTCGATTTCGAGTCTGTTTGCTAGGACTGAGAGAACTACTCTTAGCACTCGTTTTCTTATCCGACTTTTTTAATTGCATTCGGTTTTTTAGAGAGGCTCTAACAAATCCCACAAACAAGGGATGAGGTTCAAAGGGTTTAGACTTGAATTCAGGATGAAATTGACAAGTCAAAAACCAAGGATGGCCTTTGATCTCGACCATTTCAATGAGATCAAGTTCACTGTTTAATCCCGAGAAAACAAGCCCATGCTCAGAAAGTATCTTTCGATAGTGATTGTTGACTTCATAACGATGTCTATGACGTTCACGAACTTCCGAGCTTCCATAGGTCTCGTAGGCCAAAGTCTTTGGAGTAAGTTTGCACTGATAGGCCCCAAGCCTCATACTTCCCCCAATTCGTTCTACTTTTCGTTGTTCTTCCATGAGATCGATCACAAACTCTCCCGTATTGGAGAATTCTCGACTTGTCGCTTTAGTTAAACCGCAGACGTGTCGTGCAAACTCAATCACAGCCAGCTGAAGCCCAATACAAATTCCGAAGTACGGGATGTTGTGCTTGCGAGCATACTCAATCGCTTTAATTTTCCCTTCAACTCCTCGGTTTCCAAAACCACCTGGAACCAAAATACCAGAAAGTCCTGAAAGCTCTGACTCGACATCAGAATTTTCAAGTTTTTCAGAATCAATATATTTCAGATGCACTTTAACTTGATTAGCAATAGCTCCATGGCCAATCGCTTCGCTCACACTCTTGTAGGACTCTGTGAGATCTACATATTTGCCCACAATTCCAATCTCAACCGTTCCGTTTTTGGGTGAAGCAAGAGTCTCTGAAATCTTGGCCCACTTGCTTAGCCCCTTAGACTTTGCTTTGAGTTTTAAACGTTCACAAATTTTTTCGTCTAATCCTTGCTCATAGAACACCAGCGGGACTTCATAGATATTGGAGACGTCTTTCGCTGTTATTACATTCTCCGCTTTAATGTTGCAAAAAAGAGCTATTTTCGAACGGATATCGGGTGGAAGGATTCTGTCTGTTCGGCAAAGTAAAAAATCGGGCTGAATACCAATTTCTCTCAACTTCTGAACACTGTGTTGAGTGGGCTTAGTTTTCAACTCACCCGACATTCCCAAATAAGGAACTAGGGTTAAGTGAATAAAAATAACGTTCTCTTCACCCATATCGAAACGGAACTGACGAATAGCTTCTAGGAAAGGCAGAGATTCAATATCGCCCACTGTTCCACCTATCTCCACAATACAAACATCTTTGCCTTTAGCTACTTTTTTGACCCGATCTTTGATCTCGTCTGTGATGTGAGGAATAACTTGAACTGTTCCACCTAAATACTCTCCACGCCGCTCTTTCGCTATGACGGTTTCGTAAACTTGCCCTGCCGAAACACTGTTCTCTCTTTTTAAATTGATACTAGTAAATCTTTCATAGTGCCCCAAATCTAAGTCGGTCTCGGCACCATCTTCAGTGACGAAAACTTCTCCATGTTGAAAGGGATTCATCGTACCGGGGTCCACATTGAGATAGGGATCCATCTTCATCAAAGTCACTTTCAATCCTCGACTCTCAAGAAGAGCCGCCATTGCTGCCGAGGCTAACCCCTTCCCGACTGAGGAAAGAACGCCCCCTGAAACGAAAATGTATTTTGTTTTCATGAATTCTCTCCTGTCGACATTTTACCTCGACTCAAATTCCTTTTCTTTAAATAATCTTCTACTTTAGAAACATCCTGCGGCACGTCTACTGCGATAGTATCTTGATCAACTACACAGACCTGAATAGCCATCCCGTGTTGAAGAGCTCGCAGCTGCTCGAGCTTTTCAGTAACTTCCAATGAGGATGGAGAAAGCTGACAAAACTCAAAAAGAGCTTTTCGACGGTAAGCGTAAATTCCAATATGTTTAAAAAATTCTCCCGAGGAACTCGTCTTTAAAGGGCTTCTCGAAAAATACAGAGCTTTATGATTATCATCAAAAACCACTTTGACACAATTGGGATTAGCCAGTTCCTGAGCCTCTTTTCGTAAAACAGCCAGAGTTGATAATTGGCTATCAGGGTGGTTGATTAAACTATCAACCAGTTGATCAATAAACTCAGATTTTAATAGCGGCTCATCTCCTTGTAGATTGACGATGATATCGCTTGGTCGATCTTTAGCTACAAAAGCCACTCGGTCACTTCCGCTCGGCAAGTCGCTTGGGGTCATCACAACTTCCCCCCCAAAGGCTTTTACACAGTTAAAAATATCAGGATGATCGGTTGCGACAATGACATCGCTCAACGAGCGAGCCGCTTTCGCTGATTCCCAAACGTACTGAATCATGGGTTTACCTAAGATGGGAGTAAGTATTTTGAAGGGGAATCGGGTCGAGTGCGCTCTTGCGGGAATAATACCTAGAACCTGAGCGGTTTTGACCATAATGTAGAGAGCTTATACTCAATGACAGGGGTCGGGGTCAAGTTTAGTCCAAGTACAGATCTTTACCCTGAACCACTCTTTTTCTAAGTGTCTCTGGCTTCATTTCCGCTAGTAATTTCAGCTGCTTCTGAAGCTCCTTCAAAAATAAGGGGTTGGGTTTAAGAGCTTCCTCCAAACGGCTAACCGCTTTTTCACGAGGCAATTTCTGCGCTTCTGACCATAGATCTTCAAAAATCAATTGTGTCGAACCCATAGCCAGAGACGGAAAAGCCCCTTCATCTACTTCTCCATATCCGACTATTAGTCCCCGATTCCAAAGCGGCTTTAAAACTTTATGATAAGTTCCCTCAAGTGCTTGTCCTTGAAGCTTTACCTTTTTCTTAAGGGCTTTCGTTGAAAGCGGGGACTCCTCTTCCAATGTTTGAAGTATGGACAAACTCCCCCTAGAAAGGCCTGATATTTTTCCTAGGCATGCCAAAAGCCCTACAAATACTTCTCTCGAAAAAAATGTGGCCCTTCCGCGAAACCATTTGGAATAGACAACTTTATTGCATCTCGAAAGCTCTTCTCTCAGATGCCACAAATTTGCGACTCGGCTATCCCCTGAGTCATCCCACTCCCATCGCATTTGGCTTCGGGGAAACATCTCTCCCCACAAAGAGGGTGGTTCTTTTTGGTTCTTAATGGGGAAAACTAAGAGTGCTCCGCGTCGATTGATAGCCTCGATCGCTTTCGTCTTTTTCATAGGACTAAAAATACCCGAATTTCAACTTTAATGGTATTTTGTTCTACTATGAAAAAAGTTGCGATTGCGGGTGCTGCTGGTTTTGTCGGGTCCAATTTAATTCCCCTACTTTCTAAAAAGTATTCCATACGGGCCTTGGGTCGATCGGCCCGAAAAAGTGAGAATCCCCAATTGGAATGGAAACAGACCGAGCTTTTCTCAACTTCTAGCACTGTTGAGGCCTTAAAAGATATTGATGTTGCAATTTACTTGGTTCATTCCATGATGCCTTCCTCAAGGCTTTTTCAAGGAGACTTTCACGACACCGATCTTCTTCTGGCCGACAACTTCTCAAGAGCATGTAAAAAAAATAATGTAAAAAGGATTATTTACTTGGGAGGCCTTGTTCCGGAAGGGTACATCAGCCCCCACCTCCAAAGTCGTCAAGAAGTAGAAGATGTTTTAAAAGACTCTGGCATTCCAGTGACTGTCTTACGNNAATGGTGGTTGGGCCTGGAGGCTCTTCTTTTGAAATTTTAAGATCGCTCGTCAAAAAACTTCCTTGGATGATCTTGCCCAAGTGGACTCAAAGTGCAACTCAAGCTGTTTTTATCGACGATATTTTAAGTGTTATTATGGAATCCATAGAGAGTGATTCTCTTAAAGACAAAACGCTAAATGTAGTGAATGGGGAGAGCCTAACGTACGAAACCATTCTCCGCCAAGCGGCTCAAGTTTTTGGTCTTAAGAGACACATGTTGCCTGTTCCGATTGCTTCAACAGGTTTTTCAAAACTCTGGGTCTCTATTTTTGGAAGTTCATCCTACGAGCTTGTTTCTCCACTTATCGATAGTCTTCTCTGCGACCTCCCACAATTACAGCCCCCGAAGGAAATTGCAGATATTATCAAATATCCTAAGTTCACTATGATGCTTGAAGAGACGATGAAAAGAGACACTACCGTGAAAATCACAAAGCCAGTCCGCAAAACGCAGACTGAGGATAGTGTAAGGTCGATTCAAAGATTGCCTTCGGTTCGGAAAGATTGCCACTGGATCGCTACCGAATATATGCGTTGGCTACCCAAGTTTTTTCCTGCTTTTCTCTATGTAAAAACAACTCATGAGAATCAAAGAGTTGAGTTTCGATTTACTTTTTTAAGTAAGCCTCTTCTGATTTTAGAACATATCGCTGAGTCTATAGATATTGACAGAGAAAAGTTTCACATTGTTGGTGGACTTCTCACTCGAACGACCAACACGGGTTGGCTCGAGTTTCGCCAAGTAGAACACAAAAAATATCTACTCGCTTCAATCCACGAGTTTGTGCCAAGACTGCCTTGGTATATCTACATCTTAACCCAAGCACCGCTTCACAAATTTGTGATGAAAGCGTTTGGGAGACATTTAAAAACAATCGCAGCAAATTAAAGGAGTCACAAATGAGCCAAGTAACTTTAAAAGGAAATCCATTCAATACTCTAGGCGAACTTCCCAAAGTAGGCAGTACAGCCCCTGACTTTAAACTTACAAAACTGGATCTGTCCGAGGCGACCCTAGCGACCTATACAGGCAAGCGAAAAGTTCTTAACATTTTTCCAAGTGTCGACACTCCAACTTGTGCTACTTCAGTAAGAAAATTCAATGAGCGAGCAGCCAGCTTAAAAAACACAGTTGTTCTTTGTATCTCCGCTGATCTTCCCTTCGCTCAGAAAAGATTTTGTGGAGCCGAGGGCATCACTAATGTGGAATCACTTTCGACTTTCCGCAGCCATTTTGGAAAGGACTATAAAGTCGAAATGGCCGACTCTCCATTAAAAGGTCTCTGCTCAAGAGCCGTAGTTGTTCTCGATGAAAACAATAAAGTACTTCATGCTGAACAGGTCTCTGAAATTGCGAATGAGCCCAACTATGAGATGGCTCTCGCAGTTTTAAAATAGAGGTATGCGATGAAACAACTTATTTTCGCTCTTTTTATTTCTGTAGCCGCTCTGGCAACCGCGGATGATAGGGAACTCCGCGGTCAAAGCCCTGTTTTTCCAACAGAGAGAGATTGCGAAGCACTGATTATGAGAAACTCAGGTCTTTGCACAGTAGCTGACTGCAAAGCGCTCATCTTTGATGCTTACAACTTCTGCCAATCGAATGATTGCAGAGCTATATTGGTACATAACCCCAATCTCTGTGAAACTGGGGACTGCAAAGCTTTGATCTGGAATAATTTAGGCTATTGCGAGAGTTCCAACTGTCGTGCGGTTATATATCGAAACATTGGATATTGCCGCTAGGCCCAAGATCAGTTAAGTATTTGAACCAGTGGGCGGGTGTAGCTCAGTTGGTAGAGCATCAGCTTCCCAAGCTGAGGGTCGCGGGTTCGAGCCTCGTCACCCGCTCCAAAAACGCCGAGGAGGTGTAAAGGTCTACACCTGCTTTTTCTTGGCTATTTCCACAACTAATTCCGGGTTGTCAGTCGATACTTTAGGGCCCAGAGTTTTTGATGAGAGTCTTTTAACAATACCTTCACAATCCAGTTCATTTTTTCAAGTTCGCACACAGGAAGAGTCAATGTAGTTTTGAAATCTCTTTCTTTCGTTCTTTTTAGGACAGGCCGAAGATATCCCATATTCAATGTTTCGCCTTGAAAGTCGATTTCTTCTGGAATGAGTCTGTTGGTATTAGTCTTAAAAAAGATGACCAGAGGCCGTTCTGTTCGAATGGGTTTCGGAGAAAGAGCCAACGTGAAATGCTCGCCATTTACAGATATTAGGCAGTCGTCTGTAGCCAAGTCGCAAGCCGAGTTTTCAGCGATGAGAGTTGCTTCTTGAGCAATATTGCCTGGGCGCTGTGTTCGCTCTTCGGCTTCTCGTAGGTGTTCAATAAGCTCAGCGGTTTGAGTTCCATAGGCAATAGTATTAACCCACTGTCCTTGCCGGTTTATATGAAAAATGCTGTCTGTATGGGAAATGATTTTCTTGCCAGACCTTGTTTTGGATATCCGAAAAAAAGCACCAAATTGCGAGGCTATTTGGCTCAGTTCGGAATGGCTATGAGTAGCTCCTATGTATTGCTCACCGTAAAAAGATTTCAGAGCATTTAACCTCTCAAGAGTATCCACTTCTGGATCAACCGAAACAAAGAGAAATCGGAAATGATCTCTTTCTTCGGGTGTAAGAGATTGAGCCACTTGCTTCATTGTTTGGAGCGTTAGCGGACACACCTCGGGACAAGTGCTAAATCCGAAAAACATAAAGACTTGTTTTCCAATAAGTTGTCGACTTGTCAGAAATCCCTGTGTGGAAGGCAAAGCAAAATCCCCCCCCGTGGGGGATGTAATTGTGATCGTTTTAGCGTGAGATTTGGAAAAAAGAAAAGGAGCTATCAGTATCAGTAGGATTAATCGCATGGCATTTGTTCTGCTTTAAGTTTCAGTTTTTTAAACTCATCTTGAACAAAAGTGGTTTTGAGCCGGTCGGTCGATTTCAAATCAACCCGTTCATCAAGAAGCGATACTGTGACATTTTGAATGGTTTTCAACTTGCTAAAATGGTCTTCAATTTTTTTAGCACAACTCCCACAGACCATCCCCTCTACTTTGTAGCAAGTCTTTTCACCCGCTTCTAAAACAGAAGTTATGATCAACAGCAAAAGGATTTGCATAAGTATCCGTTGCTCAAAGCTTACCAATTACAAAAAAAACTTCCTTTTCCAATGGGAAGCGCTCTATTACCAGGGTTAATGTTTGTCGGAGATTCCTGCCCAGTGGTAACTTTTCCAGAACAGACTCTACTGCTTCCCTCTTTCTCGATTCTTAACTCTGGCGTTTGCTCCCCCGCCCTCTCAGAGGTAATTCTTAGCTCAACCCTTTTTGCCGTGGTTGGAAAACGAAACCGATAAACTGGGTTACGAAGAAATGTCGGATCGGAGATAATCAGTGTTTTTGAAAAAAGGGGCGGTGTAATACCAGGGGCTGAGCGAACCGATGTTTGCCATTGCGAAGGAAGAGCCGAAGCAGTCCAATCAATATCTCTGATTACATCATAGACTACTTTATAGTCATGTGGGGCTCCCGTGTCATAAGCACGCACCATAAACACACGAGTTGAACCGGGACAAGATACCATACCTCTAAAAGTCTGTACTTCTTGGCAACCAGAGTGTTTCGTAATGCTTGAGGAGGGCAAAACAACTCTTTCCCCCCCTAACTGTGAGAGGGTGCCATCACGGTCTCTGATGCCATTTGCAAAAACATAGTCCATCCACAAATCATCGACCCTTGGTGAGGAAAAATCACGGTGGATCAGTCTCATAAAGTCCCTGGGTTCTGGATAAAATGAAAGTTTCCTCGAGTAGTTGATCCATTTATCCACACCACCGACGGTTTTAATCGGCATATGGTTTGGACTATGGTGAAAATCTATGAAATCGACAGTGTCCAGCTCCCAAGGACCGTCATACAAGAGGATACCGACAAACATATCCGGTAAGCCAGCTTGGCAGGAATTTCCCTTGTACTCCCCCACTACAAGACTGTTTTTGATTCTTTGATTAAAAGCAAGAAAGAGTGACCAGCGATTGCCTTCGAGAATGGCATTTTCAAAATCGGCGGTGCTACCACGATAGTAAATTCCTGATCTTTTATTTTTAAAAGCTTGAATTCCCTTGAAAACGGGTATGTTGTCGGGTCTGTAGACAACTGGCTCAACAGCATTTCTGTTGATTTTTTCTGCGCCATCCCAAGTATGTCCTACTAAAGTGGTGTGGGCTACATTGTTTGAAAAATTCAGGGTGCGCACAGCCCTATTTCGCCCATCAAAGGAATTCCAGAATCCAGAACCCACCGAACCGGATGCAATATTATTTGTCACAGTATTGTTTGGATGTGAAATCCAAAAAGAACTCACGGGAGGGAAGCGATCCAGTTCTCTGTTTATGGAAGAATCTGGATTCTCAGAGGCCCTGAGAACTTTTCCGGGCGAGGGAAACTGGGCAAAAATAGCTAGATTTCCGTCAATAATATTGTTTTGCTCGGTTCCATCCTCGAGCATAAATCCATGCCCCTTAAAATTGAAACAAACGTTATTTTTTACTTCGAGGCTGTTGGTGTCATGGATCACAACACAACGTTGCCAAGAGCGATGAATACTTGAATTTCTAATGTATTGTCCCCTAACGTCGCCGGCAATGTGCCAATGAATGGGATATCGACCCATCAAACCCGCTTGGCCCATCTGAAAGAATTCCACGGAGTCAATGAAGGCTTTGCCGCCCCTGTGGACCATCACATGTCCCCCTTGCTCATTGGACACCGGACCTTCAGCTTGAATAAGAATGTTTCGGGTGAGGTTTGCGATTTCGGCACGTTCATCAAGAACCTTGTTTCCCGATTGAGTGAAATAAGTGTGAGTTTCCCCGTGGTGTCGGTACTGGGTTGGAGCATTCAAAAACACTTCTCTTCCTGATAGTCCAGCCATGAAAAACTCTTCGGATTCACTAGGCTCGTAAGAGGTAGAGGCAAGGACTAATCTGTCGTCTTTGGCCCAATTCTTAGCTTCTGATAAAAGCAAACGGTTTGCTTGAGGGCCCACCGTTCTATCTAGTTTCACAAAGCCACTTTTAGCGTTGCTTCCATGAAGATGCAGCTCCCCTCCTCTTGCAACCACTAAACCTCGATAATTTTCGTGAGTAGCCGCAAAACGATGGGAATGCTTGAGAGATATTCTTAATTTTCCTTGATAAGGAGCTGAGGTAGTTCCACACTCAAAACGCCCGTTCACCACAATGGCCTCTGCTTTTATTTCAGGATTTACGTTGGAGTCACACCTTAATGTCCCATCGATGGTGAGGGTGTTCACATTCATATTTCTACAAAGAAAAGCTGTCGTGTTTCGGGCGATGGTACAATCAGCGCCGTCAGTGCAGGGGAAAATGCAACCTGAAGAAGGTTGAGTTGCGGGAGCGACGGGCGCAGGCCGGGGAGTCGGACGGTTTCTCTCGGCCCACGCACTAATCGAAAAGAGTACCAGCAAGACAGAGATACTCAATGGACTTTGGTAAACTACTAATTTTATCATTCCTCCAGTTTACCAAAATCCGTTAATCTGCCTCAAGTGTTCAATTGTGATGATTTAAACAAAATGTTCATGTGCGAATTCCCTCACAAAACCTACCTAGACGATTGTGAAAAAAAGTGTACGTCTCCGCTTTGGTGGGCATAAGGACAGAAGTTGTTAATCCACCATTTATTCGCAGGTCTATCTTTAAATGTTGGCACAAAAACTATTCATTAATTGAGAATTGGGTCGCCGATTTAGATGATAAAAAAACTGTTTCTCATAGGACATCCGTGGGACATCACATTCAGAAAACAACCGTTTTGGACCGTCATACACAGTAACTATGAAAGATTAACAACTCTTTGGTTTAATTAAAAAAGCGTGAACTATTCACACTTTATGGTTTTATCCTTCGTAAATTTCCCAAGCTGAGGGTCGCGGGTTCGAGCCTCGTCACCCGCTCCAAAATATTCTCGCGGTAAGACCAAGATAGTTTCAGGAATTTCTATTCAGCCACTCTGTCATGAGAATTTTTATCATGGTCTGATAGGGAGTCTTTTCTAGACTTGCCTTGTATTTAAATGCTGCAAGTAGTGGTTCGGGTATCTTTATGCTGATGAGCTTACTTTTGTATTGTGCCCTCGGGTCTGTGAGTTGTCTGAAGTTCTCCAAAAACTGCCCAATAGGCATCACGTCATCAAGATCCCGAGCCGTAATTTGAGCCTTACTGGCAAATTGAACAGGTTTCATTTGTGGTTTTTTTGTTGGTTTTTTTTTATTGGTTCGCTTCATTTTAAAATTTCCTTGAGAACCTTGACGTCTTCCAGGTCCTGTTTGCGACCAGATTTTGTTTTCATTTTGATTAAATCTTCAATCGAAATGACGTTAAGTTTTGAAAGTCCCATTTTTTTGTTTACGACTTTCATTTCGTTTAGATCGTGAGTCAAAATTATGTCTATGACCTCGATTGGGTTTTCTGTATTGTAGAAGGTCCAAGCGATAAGGTTTCTGCGAGTGATGTATTCATTTTTAAATTGAAAAACTTCCTCGGCGGTAACTGGAAGCCTAGGTTGAAATCTCAGATTTTTTAAACAGGCTTCGATGGATTTAAAAAATTTAGCCTCGTGCTTAATCACAATGTCGACGTCGATGGTTCCCCGGGGGGCACCATGAAGCGCCACGGCCACGCCGCCCACGATGGCATAGGGTATTTTTTCTCGGTTGAGTGCCTTGACCAGTCGTTCTAGCAGCATAGACTCCTTCAGTATATACCAGTATATACCATTTCTACTCAAATTGGTAAAGTTTTCGAGCGCTGAGAGATTTCCGCTCCAAATAAATCTCAAGGTCAGCTCAAAACGAACCGCAAAGGTCGATATGAGAGCGAATGGTTTCAGCTTAATAGGACTTTAAGCTCTTCTCTTAAAATTTCGGATGATTCGCCTTTGTTCGGCCATGATAATTTGCAATGGGATAGGTCTTCGTAATTGAACGCTTACTTGTTCCTCATTTATGCGTTGAACAATTCCAAAAACCAAGAGAGATTCGCCATCGGGAAATGTTAAAGAACCTGCGAAAGGCGATCCAACTGAGAAGGTAAGCTCAGATTCTGTTTTAAATTTTAAACGAAGGCCTTGTTCTGAAATATCTAAAACTTCTAACTGAACGCCAGATGAAACCAGCTTGGGGCCGGCTGCAATAGGATATTCTAACCTAAAAAATCTTCTCCTGTTTTTTGACACTTTTGTCCCTCTGTACCTAAACAACCTTCGGAAGTTGAAGTAAAGATCTTGATGCCAGATCGTGTCCAAACCCTAACACACCGCTCTCACGCCCATCTCTAAAACGACCGATAAAGGATTTGAAAAGTTTTCAGGGGTATTCATGTTCTCACGAGATTATTTTATTCCTTCACTCTCTACTGTTCTGGTCGCAGGTCTAGTCGCTTTTTTATCGTGTAGCCATCAATCTAGATATAGCGAATTAGACGAATCTTTCAGCGAGCTAGTAACTGAAAAAGATTCCTCCGAAGAATCCAGTTCTTCCATGGTGCTCCAAGATGCTCCTGTGATCGAACCACAACCAAGTTCCCCAAACGAAGAGCCAAGTGCAATGGTCGCCGAAGTGGCTGTTGAAGAGTATAAAACGACTAATAACCAAATCGATCAAGAAGACTCTGACTCTTCTCGACAAAATTCGCTTATTGAGCTTCGAGATGCGGGAGCAAAAGTCGCTGTTGAAGAGCCCGTGAACAATGAAACATCCTCGTCCGCGAGTCTTCAAATGCCACCCGAACCCGTTGTGAGTCCAGCTCCTATGATAGCTCCTGTGTCAGTTCCTAAATTAGCGTACCACGTACCCAAAATTCCACGCAGGGCCATTAAGCGCAAAGAGGGACTGCTTAATCGTTTCTATTTTGTCCGGGCTGGGGACACTCCTGAATCGGTCTCTAACTTAATTTACGGCTCACCTGACAAAGGTCACCAGTTCTGGGTTTCCAAAGGAATGAAATGGGCTCCTGGACGAATTATCTATTATAACTCTGCTAAAAACCCAAATGACCCACAAATGGTCTCTTTGTACAAAGAAGAAAACGTCTCTGGAAAAAGCATTCGAGTTAATCGTGGAAGTTGGCTTTCGAAACTTGCAAAAAAATATCTTGGAAGTCCGAAAAGTTGGACAGAAATTGCTGTCATGAACCTGATTGAAGATCCCTTGGATTTAAAAGTAGGTCAAAAGCTCATTCTCTTTCCTGAGATTCAGCCTAAAACTACGAACCCCACTCATGTAGCTGTAAGTGCACCTCCTGCTCAGCCCTCAAATCTAGCGCCGGAAGTGCCAGAAAATAAGATCTTAGCTCAAGCGACAGCTCCTATTTTAAATCCAGAACCTCAACCGGAAATAGCCCCTCCGCAAGCTCCGGCACCTGATGTTCCACCACGTACCCCGCTGGCTGTTGAAGAGAGTGACAAACCCACTAAGATGACTGCGCGAGACTACATTCGATCATTAATTGAAAAGTTTAGCCGCCTCATGAGACGAAAATATGAGATAAAAAACTAACCTTGAGTATTCCGTCGACCGTGCTTTGCTTGGTAAAGCTTTAAGGCCTCTTCCACTATTTCTAAAGCCTGTTTACGACCTAGAAACTCACTGACCTTAACCGATTTCATTTCGAGTGCCTTGTAGTCCTCAAAAAATCTTTTCACTTGCTTGACCCAATGCGGGGGCAACTCCTCTATGCTCTGATAGTGTGCAAATTCAGGATCATCTTCATGAACAGCGATAATTTTATCATCCGCTTCACCTTGATCCTCCATTTTCATAACCCCAATAGGTCGAGCTCGCATCAGTGAAAGAGGCACGGTCGGCTCTTGTCCCAAGACCAAAATATCCAACGGGTCACGATCTTCACAGAGGGTCTGTGGAATAAATCCGTAATTAGACGGATAATGGACCGAACTAAACAAAATTCTATCCACTTTGATGAGACCGCTCGTCTTATCTAGTTCATATTTGATTTTTGAACCCTTCGGGACTTCAATCACTGAAGTCACAACTTCCGGGGCCTCATTTCCTACTTCAACATCATGCCAAGGGTGCATTGTTCGCTCCTAAAATCGATATTTTAAAACTTTTCTACCTTC
>DDPO01000001.1:17805-21125 GCA_002342225.1 Bdellovibrionaceae bacterium UBA2466
TCAACCACACCGAATCGCCAGGTAAAGCATACCAATAGCGAATAATCATTTCGGGAGGGTTGGCCATCCAATCCTTAACAAGAGACTCCTCGATACGAGAGTTGAACTGGTCAAAATATAAATTACTAACGTTTCGAACGGGTATAGCTTCGCTCAAAGAATGAGGCCCTCCCATTGAAAGCCAAAGAGTTCTTTTACCTTTCACATACGGCTTAAGTTTTTTTGTGTATAACTCTACAAAACTGCGCTCTGTATCTCCAAACCACAAACCAGTTAATTGCTGTCCATCTAATCGAACCAAAGGAGCTAGCGCATGTGTGGGGTAAAATAAATAGACCCCAGTCCATAGAAGCAGTGCCAATATCACCAAAGCCCTTCTATTCCAACACCCTAAACTCAGTGTAGATGCAAAAAAATAACCTCCGAATAAAGCTACAGTTAAAAAGATGTAAGTAAATCTAGATGTGCAAACAAAAAAACCAAGGCCCGTCGAGAAAAGAAATAGAAGAATTTTTTTGTAGTTTTCTTTTAAGTATTCACTCCCCATTTTAAAAATACTAAACACATAAAAACCACCACTGATTAAAACAATCCATGTTACAAAACTTAAAATAAGCGGAGACAAACGATAGTTCTGATCAAACCAATAGAACTTTTCCCGATACAAAAAAATGGTAGACGGAATAAAAAGGGGAATAAAAAGAATGCTTACTGAAATAATAACCGCCCAAACGAGATCCTGGTGTTGAATCTTAAGGGGCACTCGAATTTCGTTTTTTCTTTTATCTTGAGGCATTACATCTTTAAACAAAAGAAAGCTTATACCTAACGCTACGATAAAGAAGAAACTTTCAGCCACATGTTGAAGAACCCAAATTAAATTGTGGTCATTGGAAGTCCCAAAAGTCATTCTTGGAATAGCTGTTTTGATGATATTGAGTGCATTTCCCTTGGCCTGAGCTGCATCGGTAAACATCAAACGCCAAAGCTCTGAGGATCCGATCGCTCTTGAGTATGCATAAAAAAGAAATCCACTCAGAATGGTAAATGCAGCTAAAAATACAAAAATTGAAATTGCAGTTTTTTGAATCGTTTTGGTGAAAGTAAGAAAGGGGGTCGAGACCAACATGATCAGGGTAAGAAATAGAGTTCCCATCCCAATGTTTTGCTTTGTAAAAAGAGCAAGAGCGACCAAAAAACCCGAAAGCCACAGCCATCTGTAGTGCCCACTATCAAGATAACGAAAAAATAAAACACCGCTCCAAACAGCAAAAGAGTAACTTATAAAATTGTAATTATGAAGCGCAACTAGATGAGGAATGCTCAAGGGAGTGACGATGAGAAGAGCAAAGGCCAAATAGAGTGGTTCGGTCGTGACGTTTCTGAGAAGTTGGTACACCCCTAACATCGTTAATGACCAACTGACGTAAGTTATCACATAAGCATAAATCCACTTCGCCCCCAAATTTTTAAATAGAAACCCAACAATCTCATACGAGAGGGGTCCTAGGGCAGTGTAATAATCCCTTCCGTAAATACCCCCTAATGAAGCGCGGAAACCTGTCTCAAACTCCCACCCGAAGTCATGTCCATTGGCTATACATACCCACCTAAGGGCGTGAAGCAGAATAACAACAGAAACCAGTTGTAGGGGATTCACCCGCGACATGAAATTTTTCCTCGAAAGGCCTGTTTTATTCAACTTGGAAACTCTTCATTGATTTCAAATAATTATATCAGTCTATTGAGGGCAATTTAAGCTAGCCATGAAAATTATTTCTTAAATTTACTCTGTTTTCATAATTCCTTCACAATTTAAGCTTAAACTAGAAAAGTTGACGACCTGATTACTAGCTGAACGTATGAAGAAATTTTACTTCTCACAACTTATCCTTTGTTCCTTCTCCCTGAATCTTTTCGCACAGGACCGTTGGGTAGAGCACTTTTATGAGTGCCTTTGTTATTCCGGAGAAAGAATAGATTGTTTGAGACAGATTCAATCTCAGTTCCCTGATTTTAGAGAACCTCAAGAGAATCGCGAGGAGAGCCCTCTGTTAGAGCCCAGCATTCTACTGTCTCAAGTGAGAGCTGCTCAATTGATATTGGATCAACGAGCTCGAAGCCGGAGCGAAGAGCGGGCTTGCCTTGAAAAGGCAAAAAACACTCTTGGTCACGCACTGCTATTCTCTTTGAAAGAACGAATGGCGAGAAAACAAGAATCACAGATATTCATTGAAGCTCTACATAGACTCAGTAAAGAGGTATTTCAATGGGCCGAACAAAATTGTTTCAACAGAACAGAACCCACTTCTGAACGAATGCCCATTAATCTCCCCAATCCAAAATTGTGTAGGCCTAGCCACTAGCGATGTTTTGATTTTTCCTTGGGAGAGAAATGTTTATCTTTTGCAGCTTCTAATTTTCGATAAGCAGCATCGTACAACATAAATCTATTCCCTGCCTGAGTTAATTCCGGATTAAGATCGGGATGATATTTTTTAGCAAGCTCGCGATACCTTTTCTGGATATTAACCCAATCTCTCTCCCCTGGAATTCCCATCACATGGAGAGCATTACTCAGCTCTCTCGGCAGTAACAAAATGGGGTCCAACTTTGTTTCAGATTTATGATAAGTTGAATTTTTAAAGGAATGTGCTTGGGATGAACTAAATTTTCGACTCCCTCCCTCATTTCTCTTTTTGGGATGCGTTTTATCACGATTCAAAATTGCAGAAATCACTTTCTCTGTAAGCTCTACGAAAATAATTTTTACAAACCAAATACAGCTCGTCATCAAAGTATCTGGAATGCCGCTTAAGTCCCATTTACTTTCGTTAGAGAGTTTACTCTCAAGATGTCCAGGCTTGTAGTAAGTGTAGAAAAAGGCCCAAAAAAACAAAAATCCCATCGGAAAGAGTAGCCCAGAAGGGTACTGAGCTATTTTGAATTGTAGATAACCCTCGACTACTAAAAATCCAGCCACAGAAGCGTAGATAAAAGAAACGTCAGAAGTCTTGCTAGCAACATTCAATTTTTCTGGGTGCGATCGGTTCTGATAAAGATGCTGTCTATATTCGCGAGCATTCATAGTTTTCTCTCTTTAAGTCTTTATAGACTGCAATTTGATGCCCAAGTTTCTAGGGTGTTTAGAACTTAAAGAGTTGTTTAATTTTCATGCACTAGACAGTAATTAAGTGATAAGTATTTTGAATCTTTTCAAATTGGTTAGCTAACATGTTAGACAGTTGATCTGAAGCTGAATTAACCAGCTGATACCAGTGGAGTTTTCTTTGTGTAAGGAACTACATTGTCTAGTAATA
>DDPO01000001.1:21201-25604 GCA_002342225.1 Bdellovibrionaceae bacterium UBA2466
AATCTTTGAAAATATAATTTCCCAACAATATCTAAGTCTTTTTGTAAATTATAACTACCTCTAAACTGAACAGTCCAAGCAGCAACATTGCTGTGGTTCGGACCGTTTTTGATGGGACTCTCAGAAACAGAAGTTAAAACCAAGGAGCTAATGTCGATCCCAAGTCCCAATTTGTCATTCAAAGGCACCCCTACTCCACCACTAATCATGGGTCCTGAGTAAGATGTGCTCACAAAAATCATGGGCTCACTCTCAGCAGCAATTGAAAAACTTTGTGTCCCATAACCCGCTCTAAAATAGATAATAGGGCCAGAGCTCGGAGCAAACAAATTGAGTCTATAACCCACTAAAGCTCTAAAAGAGGAAACTGACAATCCAACAGCTTCCGTTCCTGCGACATTACTATTTACAAGTGACGATGACCCGTAATTAAAACCTAAATTCAAATAGTACTTACTGGTTAACCACAACTCTCCGCTGAATGCACCCATCACGCTAAAGCGATTAGCGCTTTGCTCAATGCCTGTTGACTGCGTGTTATTAAAACTCACAAGAGAGGGGCCCAAATCAAGGCTGACTATGCCCAAATTGCCTTTGGTGACTTCAAATTCATTACCCCAAAGAGAGGCCGGCTCTCTGTTTTCAGAAGCATCCAAAAGCTGTGCCACTTCCATTGGAGGACTATCTGAGAATTGAACTTTATTTCCACGGGAAACTTCGTGCGGTCTCTTCTCGACCATCACCTTTCCAAAGGTCAAGTTTTCCTCTGCCTGAGTGATTCCGATGAGTCCCGTTTCTTCGAGAATCAACTTGCCATCGCGAAGTTCAGTGGTGAACACCGAAACTTGTGTTCCTGGCCTAAACACTCGAGCCCCACGATCTAAAACTACCAAGTAACCATCTCTTTTTACAACGCTTGCATCAAAAGGAATTTTTTTAACAAGTTCATTCATAGCTTCACGAGCAGCTATTCCAAAACTCTCTAAAACACGAGGGTTAATGACACTGGCACTCTCGGTTGCGATAAACTCCCCGGTAGCAGTAATTGCCAAAGTCAAAGCTACTTCATAATCCAAATCTTCTTTTTTTATCACCTCTCCCAAAATGACAGCTCGAGTGCCATTCACATACTGCTCTTTAAAAAGAGAATCGAGCGCTTTTAACTTTTCAGGACTTACCGGATGAAAAGCTTTTAAAGACAACTTCTTCAGCCCTTCCTTGAAAATCTCCTGATTTTTTTCTAGAAACTCAAATCTTGGATTAGCTTGAAGCAGTGAAACAATCTCACTCTCAACTTGGTCGGAAAAAACAGGTTGGCTTTTGCTACTTGTAACCCCAACAACAAACCCCTTGTAACTGTACTGATCATCCAAAGGGCCTGATGCAAAAGAGGGCACAGAAACTATCGCTAAAAGAATTAAAATTGATTTCATCATCTTTTTTTGTGATTGGATTTGATTTGAAATTAACTCTACTTATTATTTTAGGGTAACTTAGAAAGACAGTCACGCCTTAGAAGTTTTAATCTTCCAAAACCTAACATTGCGCACCAAAGCAGAACAAAGTTAATCTGAAGTTGAGGCTAAATTGCGTCGACATACCCTTTCTGTTAAGGTGACTGCCATGAGTGAAGAGCAACCCAAACGCCCCCAATTATGGCACTTCGCATTGGGACTTTGGTTCCTTCTTGTTCTCTTATGGCCTAGAAGCTCCAACGACTTCTCCAAAATGGAACAGTCTGCCCCCTCTTCACTGTCTCAAGAAGAACTTTATCGTTCTACTATCACAGATGCGAATTTCGGGCTTTTGGGCTTGAGATTTTATGAGTCTGTTGAGGGGCAACCTCGGTGGAAGATTGAGTCTCAATTTGCCGAGCTTCACCGAAAGGAGAACTATCTTTTTTTAAAATCGGTATCAGCAGATTTTTTTTCCGAAGCTACTCAAAATAAAATTTTAACTCAATCTGACTACGGTCGATCATGGACTGAAAAAAATTATGTTGAACTCGACGGTAATGTGTCCATTAAATCTGGAAAAGGCTATTTATTCTGGATGGAGCATCTTAACTACGATGGCAAAAACCACGAATTTACGACGAAAGATACTGTCCATATGAAAGGACCCAATGTAGATAGACCTATCATGTTCTTAAAAGGAACAGGTTTAACTGCGCAGATTAGTAAGGAGCACTTCATTCTCAATAGCAATGTCTCCTCTCAAAAAAAACTTCAAAATGGCCAATGGATGAAAGTGCTATCTAAAGCTGGAGAATTTTTCACTCATGACTCAAGGGCTATCTTTTTGGGGGGGGTAAAATCCAGTCTACCGAACGCTACTATTACGAGTGATGTTTTTGAATTCAGTTCTGAAGAGGGGCAAGAAAATGTTCAAGCTTTCGGAAATGTTGTTCTACGAAATAAGGACCGCATAGGGTATGCTCAGAAAGCCTACTTAGAGGTTGGCGGGAGCGAAATTATACTCGAAGGCAAAGCGAAACTTGAAGCCGACGGAAACACGATTGAAGGCAAAAGAATCAAATTGTACTCCGATGATGACAAAATAGAGGTCGACGAGGCTGAGGGAAAAACCAAGAATGAAACTTCGAGCTGAAAACCTGAAAAAAAGTTTCAAAGGCCGAACTGTAGTGAATGATGTCTGCTTTGAAATATCCAGCGGAAAAGCAGTAGGACTTCTAGGCCCTAATGGAGCGGGGAAAACGACCACTTTTTACATGATGGTTGGGTTGGTAAGGCCCGACTCTGGTACCGTAACTCTCGATGGAGTGGACTTGGCTCAACTTCCCATCCACGAAAGAGCCCGGATGGGGCTTGGCTATCTACCGCAGGACCCTTCCATCTTTAGGAAGCTGAGCGTCGAAGAAAACTTATTCTTAGTTTTGGATAACTTGAAAATTAGCCGACAAGAGAAGAGAGCCCGGGCAGAACGTGCTTTGGCAGATTTGGGGATTGGCCGATTGGCTAAGAGTCAGGCTTTGACCTTAAGCGGCGGAGAGCGACGGCGCTTAGAAATAGCTCGAGCCTTGATTTTAGACCCTAAATTCTTATTACTGGATGAGCCCTATGCTGGAATTGACCCTCTCGCGGTGCAAGAGATTCAGGGAATTATCAAGACTCTCGGAGAACGTGGAATTGGGGTTGTTATCACCGACCACAATGTACGAGAAACCTTGAAATCGTGTGACGAGGCTTATTTGATAAAAGAGGGTAAAATTTGGATACACGGAACTCCACAAGAAATTGTGGAAAACGAGTCTGCTAGGAAGTTCTACTTGGGAGAAAGCTTCAGGTTATAACTATGGCGATTGGTCAAAAATTATCTCTAAATTTAGGTCAGCATCTGGTGATGACTCCTCAACTGCAGCAGGCCATCAAGCTCCTGCAGATGAACCGAATGGAGATGGAAAACCTCATCAACTCAGAGCTTGTAGAAAACCCGACTTTAGAAGAGGCTTCGGATTCGGAAAGCACTGTACAGAGCATGGATGAAGTTCCACAAGAAGCAAGTTCACAAACCGAGGAAAATCCTCAAGCGAATGAAGATTTCAATTGGGAAAATTATCTAGAAAATTTCCGTTCCACCCCTAATTTACCTGTTTATCGAGGAGGGGATGAAGACCTTCCCTCGTACGAAAATACATTAACCTCGGCCCCTGATCTTCCTGAACATCTAATGTGGCAGCTCAAAATGAGCGACATGACTAGCAAAGAGAAAACGATTGGGGAAGTCATTATTGGAAACGTCAATGAAGATGGATATCTTCAGTGTTCCATCGAAGAAATTGCACAGAAAGAAAATTTTGACGTTCATGAAGTTGAAGCCGTACTTTATCGAGTTCAAGAATTTGATCCCATCGGAGTTGCTTCCAGAGATCTCAAAGAATGTCTTCTAGTCCAAGTTTATGACCTCAAAGAAAACGATGATTGTCTAGAAGCCATGATCGAAAACCATCTTCCCGATTTAGAGAAGAAAAACTACAGCGCTATTTGCAAAGCTTTAAGCCTATCCATGGAAGAAGTGATAGAAAGAATAAAAATTATCGAAGAGCTTGAGCCAAAACCCGGGCGCGCTTTCGGAGGCACTCCTGCTCACTACATCATTCCAGATATTTATGTCGTTAAACGTGGAGATGAGTACGTAGTAATGTTAAATGAAGACGGGCTCCCCAAACTCAAGATATCCTCTTTCTACAAAAATCTTTTAGACAAAGAAAACACAAGCCAACAGCCCACCAAAGATTATGTACAAGGCAAACTACGCTCGGCAGTTTGGCTTATTAGAAGCATTCATCAAAGACAAAGAACGATTTACAAAGTCACTGAGAGTATTGTGAAGCAACAGTATGAGTTCTTTGAAAAAGGAATTTCTCACTTAAAGCCCATGGT
>DDPO01000187.1 GCA_002342225.1 Bdellovibrionaceae bacterium UBA2466
TAAAAAATATCGGTTTCTCCCCATAATTTTTTTCCAGTGCTGGGATCAAAATAGGTTCCCGCGTCCGGTTCCCCGCCCGCCTGAGTCTGGATGTAGTCATGGAATCGCCCTGCTCCATTTCCCTCCATCCCTCTCAACTCTATTGGAATATATTGGGCAATTTGCAAGCGCTTTGCCTTAGTCATTTCCACAAAGAGAGCTCCATGAGCCGGAACATAGAAAGCAGGTTTATTTTTTCTTTGAGACCTTAAATAGGCATTAATGCCATGAATAAGTTCATGAGCGATAGTCCCTGCCGGCGTAACCATTTTTGAAACTTTTTTTCCCTCAACATAGACAACCCCGTCTTCCCAAGGAGAGCGGTGATTATAAATTTCTCTGAGTGTGGGAGTCTCTTTATTTGCGGGGACGGGTTCATTCCACTTGGCCTCAGTCGTGGGAGACACGGGGAAAAAAGTCGGGTTCGCAGCAGACACGTGGGCCGACAAAAACGCAGAAATCAAAAAAACAATAAAAGCCTTCATGAGCCCCCCCAACTCAAAGAAATGTCTTGCGTGCAGAGCACTCTAGACCAAAGCGGAGTAAAGAAAAAGCAAAATTAAACGGTGTCAGTCTCCTATTAAGCTTACTGGGAGACTGACACTTTTAACTACAAAAGAGTGCTCAAACGCCCCCAAAAACCCTGTCTAAACAATAGTTAATCGCCAATTGTGAAGAAAACTCCACAATTCTTACACAATGAGTGTGCTAGCATTTCAATATTCGCAGTCCGTTTGTTCTTAGGTTCCAAACAAAATTTTTACTTTTGCACCTTGATTTGCACAACTCGAATGAGGTGGGCTGTGAAACTTGCTATTTATTTTTTAATCTTTTTAATTGTTGTGGGCTGCCAGAACAGTATCCCGCGTTCAACTAGACAAGCTCCAGTCTCGCCTCCCACGACCACTATCACTTTTCAAAACCCCACAACAACAACATCAACAACAACTTCACCGTCAAGCACTGCCGCATCTTCCAATACCCCAAACTCCGCTGCCACAAATGCTCTGCCGGCGATGCTTTCTGCCCCTACAGGTGCGTTGGCTAATATCAACAACAGTGGAGTTGTGTTTTTATATTTTAATCAAGTCCAAGGCGCGCTCAAGTATCGCGTTTCGCGCACGAGCGGCCCCCAAGACGGAAACTACGAACTTTTCGCATGGATCGATGGGAATCGCCCCACCAACGACGGCAGCATTAATTGGAATAGAGAACTTTTTCAACCAGGAGCTAGATACTATTTCAAAATAGCCACATTAAACTCTGCTGGACAAGCGGGACCCGAAACAGTCCCTGTGGGGCCCGTAGCAATTCCAGCACTTAACACTAACCCTACCAACTCTTCACAAACCTCATCCAACACGACCATTCTTCCTCTTGTTCCTGTAGTTCCCCCCATGACATGCAACGTTCAGCTGTCATCTAATTCGGTCGATGTCGGGCAAGATTTTTCTTTTAAAGTTAATATTTCCGGAGGAATTGGCCCTTTCGCAATCTCAGCTTCTACCAATTTAGCGAGTCAAATAGATCCGTTCCAAGCAGGAAACTTCGAGACAAAAGTTAAATTTACTGCTGCAGGAGAAGCTGCGATATCAGCCACAGTCACAGATCATTCACAAGCCCAAGCAACTCGAGTGACTTGTCGAAGCACAAACTTACGAGTACTCCCCACTCGGCAAGTTATTTATCGAATGGATGATTTTCAATTAGTGAACGATAATTTAGCTACTTGGGGAAGTATGGCACACTACTATACTCAATCTCCGGAAGAAGCGGGAACTTACTTTGTAAGGCCACTACCTGCATTTTATGCCTACACAAATGTAGCAGGTGCTGATTGCACCGCTCAACTGTACAAATGCGCTTACTTTCGATCGCAAGGAGATTCGAGACAATTCTTGTCTCCAGATCCTAAGTGCTATGGGCATTTACTCAATGGTGCAGCTCAAAATAAATCAATAGGTTTTGTATGTACTTCCCAAAAACCCGGAACAGTGCGCCTCTATGAATGGTATCGAGCAGCTTCCGATGGTCGCATCTATAGTCCACAGGCCGAGAGCCAAATCCTGGTAAACTTAGGGTATGTTAGGCAAGAAATAGGCCCTGGTATTTTTGTTCCGATAAATTAGTAGTTAAAAGGTGTCAGTCTCCTATCAAGCTTACTGGGAGACTGACACCAAGCCTGCTCCCCATAAGAACAGCTGTCATCAAATCAAAAGCGGTCCAACTCAAATTGAAAAAAGTTGCAGGCTCAAGAAGCATTGTAAAACCTGCTTTCACAATAAATAACGCCGCAATAGCCCATTGAAGTCCCTTGATCCCTTTTACCTCGAGCAAAATCCAAAGAGGAATGAGACAAAAACTAAAATGGGTCACATTCAGAAGAAGACTTGTATCTTTTTCAAAAATAGTGATTACCCAAGGAAGACCAAAGTAAAGAATCCCCCCCACAAACATCCACAGAATCAGCGGCACAATTTCATCCTTTGCTTTATCTTTTGAAGTAACGACTACTTTACGACCATTTTTCCACAAGACTAGAGCGATTGTGAAAACCATCAAAAGACTTCTAACCCAGTAAAAGAGGTCACTTTTAGGAATCATTTGATAAGTGGTTGTAAAAGGTCCCAAAATATCTGAAATGATAAACCACTGAAAATAGAGTGCCGAGCTTAAACCTAAAGATAATACTGCTACATTTTCATTCGCATCAAAAAAATAAACTGCCAAAAAAACTAAAATCAAGGTCGGCACTACGAGATCAAACAAAGCTCCGGCATGAGTCACATGCGAAACATAGTTTCCAAAAGAAAGAAGAGGTAAGGCTACAAGGACAAAGAAAAGAAGCATCCCTAAATATCGATTCTTGATTTTTTTTAACTCAGGGTAAGCAAATTGAGTCAGTGGGCCAATCAAAATGACATGAAGAGCTGCAGCCCAAACAAAAAACCTAACTAGATGAGAATCCCACCCCCGCGACCCCGCTAATTGGATTTGGCAAGCCCCCATTGCCCAAAGAATCAATGGCTGAAGAATCCAGAAAAGATAAAAAAGAGAACCAGACCTAAAATGAGTGGAAGTTTTCATAACTCTAATTATAGCAAAGTAAAGCTTCAGGATTGAACTCAGGAAAAAAGATCTCTAAAGTAATAAGAAATGTTGAACTCAGACCCTATTTCAAATGAACTTCTTTTTAAAGGTCGCCCTGGTGACCCCCGCATTGGTGAGTGGGTCCAAACCATCTCTTCAGTACCTAAAGAAAAAATTAAAAGAAGAGAGGCCATGACTATCTTAGGCACGCCTGACGATACTGGGGTGATTAGAAACTTAGGAAGGCCGGGCGCTAAATATGGTCCTGACAGCATTAGAAAGTATTTCTACAAAATGGCTCTTCCTATGGATCTCAATTGGGAAAATTACATTTCTCTCTACGATGCCGGAAATACCAAAGTTTCGAATTCAATTTCAGAAACCCATGCAGAGGCTCAGAAACTAGCCTGCCAACTCTCTGCTTCAGGCTCTACGCTGATTACTTTGGGAGGAGGACACGATGTTGCAGCCCCTCATATTTTAGGATTCGTCCAAGGCAGACGAGAGATAAACCCTAGAGAAAAAGTGGGCCTTATCAATATCGATCCTCACTTAGATGTCCGAGAACTCGAGGATGGACTCCCTCACAGTGGCACCGCTTTTAGACAGATTTTAGACTCAGGTGCCATTGAAGGAGAAGACTTTGTCGAATTTGGAGCCCGATCCAATCGGAACTCAAGAAACCACTTTGACTACGTTAAAAAACGCAATGTCTTAGTGATGACTTGGGAATCTCTCAGAATGCGCCCCGAACCTATTTCTGAAGCGTTTAAACATCAATTAGACCGTTTGGCTCGCACCCATCACTCCATCGCCATCACTATTGATCTCGATAGTTGTTCAGAGGCGGAAGGAATGAGTGCGGCCCCAGTCATTGGATTTTCTGCCGCAGAGCTGTACACACTCGCCTCTTTAGCAGGGGCTCACCCGAAAGTCCGCTTTTTTGAACTTGCGGAAGTTGCTCCTCCATTGGACCCCTCTGAACGAAGTAGCCGAATCGCTGCGGAATTGATTTATGCTTTTCTAAGAAGTCGTTCTTTGGCTCTGCAATCAGCTCCTTAAAATCTAACCAAATTTTAAAAAAACTCTAAAAACTCGAGAAAAA
>DDPO01000031.1:0-2558 GCA_002342225.1 Bdellovibrionaceae bacterium UBA2466
ACGGAACATTCTCCCAATGATTACTCACCGGAACTGACTCGCCATTTTCGCGCGTTGAGACTTTGGTTTTCATTAAAAGTGCATGGGATGGAAGCTTTTCAAGCAGCAATTGATGAGAAATTGATTTTAGCCCAATATCTTTATGATCAATTGAAACAGGAGTCTCATTTAAAAGTTTATGGGGAACCCGATCTCTCAGTCGTAGCTTTTCGTTCGGCAGGGGATACTCCTGAAATCGCAAACCCCAAAACTCAGGAGCTTTTTTCAAAAGTGATGAGCTCAGGTCGCGTCCATTTTTCAAGTACCACCATTCACGGCTTTCTCTACTTACGCCTTTGCATTCTTTCGTTCCGAACTCACTTGGCCGAAGTTCAAGAGGCTTTAGCCGAGATCAAAAGGTACGGCATTACTTTTGGTGGGCATACCAAAAGGTAAGCCATACCTTTCGGTATACCTTTAGGTAGCGCCGTCCTTCGCCGTCTCTTGCCGAAAAAGGGCAGTGAGACGTTACTTTACCAATAATCTGCAAGCATTTGAAATTACACAACTAATCGACCATCTATAAAACTTTCCCCACACTCCTCCACATCTTTTACACCGTGAAATCCAGAGGCATATCGATTGCACATTGGCTCTCCCGGCGCGGGTAGGGAACGAGGCACCTTTCCCACCAAGCCGCATATAAGGAGAGAGCAGTGAAGATTACGACGAAGAACGGTTCCGATTTAAGACCTATCAGTGGCGATTACAGCACAACAACCCTCATCGAATTAACTCCCGAAGCTAAAATGGGAAGAATCCCATCCAACGTAGTTTTTCTTATCGACGCCTCCAGCAGCATGGGTGGCGATAAATGGTCGACAGTGAAAACGGCCGTTTCAGAAATTTTAGGATCTCTTCAAGATGATGACAGAGTCGGCGTAGTTCTTTTTGACTCTGGTTCCAAAGAAATTTTTCCGCTCGCCTCACTGGCCGAGAATCGCTCGGCCATGCAGGACATGATTAAAAACTTAGCGGCTCCCTCGGGAGTGACCAACTTAGAAGCAGGTCTTAAGACCGCTTATGCAGCTTTTGAAAAACGCGCTGACAAAGACAAAGTCAAACGCGTGAACCACGTGATCCTTTTAACTGACGGTTTCCCAACCGATGACCAAGGTTATCGTATTGAAGAAACCAAAAAGTACGAAGATATTGTCCGACGACAAGAGCACATTACTCTAACGGGCGTCGGCATCGGTTCTGCTGATGACTATGACTCTAACTTTATCAGCAAAGTTTCAGATATTGGTCGTGGTTCCTATTACCACGCTAATGACCTCAACAAGTTTAAGGAAGGGCTACAAGCAGAAATTGCTAAACTCCAATCCTCCGTGGTTGGAAACTTGGCCCTCAAATTTTCTGACCTCAATAGTCGAATCATGCGTATCGCTAAGATCGCTCCTGAAATTACGATCTACGATATTCCTGGAAACTCAAAAGGATTTGAACTTCCTACCGGTTCGATGACGAAGGACATGACAGCTTTTATCGTGCAAACCAATTCACAGGGTGCCGGGGCCGCTGGAGCGGAAATTCCACTGTTTTCGCTCACAGCGGTTTATGACGGTAAAACGACGGAAACGGTTACGGTAAATATTAAGGCGACCGATCGCGAAGCTGATCTCGGACAAGTAGACCCAGATGTCTTTAAAGCCATCCAGGTTTTACAAGTTCATCTTAACGGAGAACAGATTCAAGCGAGCTTGGAAGCTGGTGACAAAGCTAAAGCAACTAAGATTATCGAAAACACTACCAAAATTGCTAGCAACTTAGGTCAAGCTAATGTCACTCGCGCTCTTACTCGTTTGGCTACCGATATCAGTAAAGGCAAATCGGTCGCCGATGACTTAGCCACGATAAAAGACGAGTCCAAGAAAACTCGTCTCTTAATCAAGTAGTTCTTAAAGGAGAGAACAATTGCAGAATTGCCCTTCATGCCAATCTAAGGTGACTGCAGGGTCCTTATTCTGTGACGTGTGCGGGGAGACCCTCACGCAAGTGCAGGTGGCTCGAAAGCTCCGTCAGTCCTCATTTGACACCATCAAGGATGCCAAAGAGGGACTTCTCTCTCCCGGGGAACGGATCAAATCCAAAAGCACCTACATCATCGAAGAAGCCATTGCCCGTAGCGGCTTTGGCGCTACTTTCCGCGCGACAAGAGTCAACGACAAGAAACCTCTTCTTATCAAACAGATGCTCGACCAGAGCGCTTACGATCAATTTAAAGATCAACTCCTAAAAAGCTTTAAACGCGAAGCTAAATTCTTAAGAAAAATAAAACACCCCGCTTTTCCGCGCGGGTATGAATATTTTGAAAGAAACAAATCTTTCTACTTGGTGATGGATTTTATCAATGGGAAAGAGCTCACTAAAGCTGTGGAAGATTACAAAGCTACGAACGGCAAAGTGGAAGATGGTCTTTTGGTCTATTTAGGGATTGAGATCGCAGATGCTTTAGAAGTTCTTCACCAGCACGGCTATATTTATCGAGATCTTAAACCTCAAAACGTCATGCTCGA
>DDPO01000031.1:2575-5440 GCA_002342225.1 Bdellovibrionaceae bacterium UBA2466
GATAGCAATCCTCTTATTTTCGAATCCGAAGGCTATACTCCTCCCGAATTTAAAGCGACAGGCGTGAAGTTTCAGCCCTCAGGGGACGTCTTTAGTCTTGGGGCTTTGCTCTATGAAATTGCGATGGGGGAGACCCCTCAACTTGGAAAAGCGAACTTAATCGCTTCCACGGGAAGAGACGCGAGACTTTGTCAGATTATCATGAAGTGTCTTGAGACCGATCCTTCTAAGCGATTTCAACGGGCAAGACAGGTCAGAGATGAATTAAGAAAACTCACTCGCACAGGGATTTGGCCCTTTAAGAACAAAAATGCTATTGCTCCTGTCGAGCTTTCTGTACTACCGAAAACGCTTTACCCACCGTCTTGTACCTTTTGTGAGTATTGTGGTCTAGCAGATCCCAGCTCTCACGCAGGTTACTGCAAGAAATGTCGCGTGCCTTTAAGAGTGGGAAGAGTCGCGATTGGACCTGAAAATCAAGAAAAAGAGTTTTTCCTTTATTCCGATGAAACTATTATTGGAAGCTCTGCTAACTGTCATTTTTCATTGAAAGACATCAAAGATAAAGACGGTGTGAGCCCCCAACACTTAAGAATCTTTCGTCGCAAAACGGGTCTCTGGGCCGAAGCGGTCGTGAAAGACGCCGATAATACGCTTGTGAACCGCCGAAAGATCGTGGGCCCTGTGGAACTCCTAGATGGAGACACTATCGAAATCGGGACGACTTCGATCAAATTTACCCTCAAAGACGCATGTTGAATTGACTTTCTTACTCCTAAAAATTTAAAATTTATTTGTCCTAAGAGCTTCATCAAACAACTTTAAGGAGTCTATCTTGCTAGACCTCATGCGTAAGATTAAGCGTCGTATCTCTCCCCCTCATGTTGAAAAACTTCCTGTGGAGGGGCGGCATGTTCTTCCCTCGGCATTAGTTTCTGCAGATGACGAACTCTCCCAACCTTCGGATCGACTTTTAGACTTAACGCTAGCTGCGGTTCAGAACGCACGAACTATTTCAATGGAACCAATCTCTAAAAGGATGAAAATGGGGCCTTATTTTCCCGATGTCTGGCCCGGAGAGCATTATAAATTTCTCGCCGGGTTGGTTCAGGCGATGCGTCCAAAGACAGTAGTTGAAATTGGTACTTCGTCGGGACTCTCTGCCCTTGGCTTAGCGAGTTACCTTCCTCAAGGAGGAAGGGTTGTAACTTTCGATATTATTCCTTGGCAAGAGTTCGGGGACACGGTGCTCACGGAGGCCGATTTTCAAAAAGGAAATCTTCAACAGGTGATAGCCGACATTTCTATTCCCGAAGTTTTTTCTTCAAACCAGAAACTATTGCAGGAAGCTGATCTTATCTTCTGCGATGGACCTAAAGATGGAAAGTTTGAGCAAATATTCCTAGATTTAATGTACCAAATCAAACTTCCTAAGAACCCAATTGTCGTTTTCGACGATATTCGGCTGATGAACATGTTAAGAATCTGGAGAAACATCAAGCTGCCTAAATTAGATGTGACCTCTTTCGGGCATTGGTCGGGGACGGGTCTTGTGGACTGGCAGAGCTAAAAAAATAAGCAGTACTTACCAACGGTAGTTCTCGTTCTTTTTTTGACATCTTCTAGATTTAAAAATATTCCTGCTATATTTCCGCTGTCAAAATCTTCACATTTAAAAATATAGGCTGAGAAAGCCGGTAAAGTTTTAAGCTTTTCTTGTATTTTGGGAATGTGTTTCTGCAGTTTGGGTGTTACTTGCAGTAACTCCTGAGAAAGCACCCCAATCGCAGTTCTGTGAGCAAAAGCGATTTGGAGCTGTTCATCGTTAGTATAGAGGTATCCCCTCGGAGCCTTTTCCTCGACAAGAGCTCGCAGTTGATTGAGTTCATTTAAATAAGCCCTGTCTTGCCAAATTTTTAGAGGGATCGAAGATCCTCGAATGATGAATAACGTGATAAAGAAAAAATGGAAAAGGACAACGGCGGTTCGCCTAGGTCCACTATTGTTTGTGATGAGTTGATGCAGTCCAATCGAAGCTGGGATAAGCCCCAAGTAAATAAACCCTAAGAAATAGTTATGAAACGCCCCCCATTTGATTTGCCCCGCAAAAGCGAAAAGAAAAGAAAATCCTAGAATTAAAATAAAGAGAACTTTTTCTTTTTTTTGAGCAAAATGGGAGAGTCCGTAAAATATGAGAAAGAGATAATACGTAAAAGGAAAAAGAAAGAGGTCAAAAAACTTTAAGTAAACCTGAATAGCATCTTTCGGAGATAGTAGGGCGCTCTGAATAGCTTTCCAAATATTGTCCGGTAAAGCTTCTCCCAAAATTTGATACTGAAGGGCTTCGAGGATAGCCGCAAGGCCAACGGTGAAAAGGGCATAAATGGAGTATTTTTCGATATCTAGAAAGAAATAGCAAAAGACCATCATTCCCACGGCCGCACCGATTGTGTTGAGCTTTATCGCAATCGCAAGCCCTGAAAAAAAAGCCGCAAGGAGAAGATATTTCTTTTTGAGGGCCGGTAGAAAAGCAAGCATCGAAAAAACACTCGCTGCTTCACAAAGAAAAGAAAGGGTGTCGGGCCTTAGACCTAATTCCATTGGAGGACTATAGAAAAACACGGGCAAGACCACCCAGAAAAAAGCCCACCCTGAACTAAGATCAGGAAAGAATCTTTTTCGCATCTGATTTAAAATTCCAAAAAGACAAGTCAAGAGCCCTATTTGAAAAAGACGAGCTATAACAGAGAGGGTTTCAATTTTGATGATTGAAAACAGTTTTCCAACCAACATAAGTGGCATTAAGAAAAATGGAGTGTAGGGAGTGAGAGACAGTGGAATCTCCTCAGGGGCACTCGCAAACGG
>DDPO01000107.1:0-5552 GCA_002342225.1 Bdellovibrionaceae bacterium UBA2466
ATAGTCTCCGTAGTCGGATCAGTTGTTATTTGGGGACTCATCAAGATGTCCCACAAAGTTGGACAAACTGTTTAAAAACACAAAAGCCCGAGAAGAGCTCTTTAAGATTCTTCCCGGGCTTTTTTATGTCTTTAAAAAATAATCTTAACTATCAATTCGCTTTTTAAGCTCTTTACCCACTTTAAAGAAAGGAAGCTTTTTCTCAGGTACGAAAACGTCAGCTCCCGTTTTAGGATTTCTTCCCACATAGGATTTGTAGCTTTTTACAAACCAGCTTCCAAATCCTCGGATCTCAATGCGATCCCCTTTAACCATGGACATAAAAAAAGAGTCAAAAATCGTGTTTACCAGCTCTTCAGCCTTCTTTTTAGTTAAGTTGGCCTTTCGAGCTAAATTTTCAATGAGTTCGGATTTGGTCACAATGCCTCCTCAAGACGTTCAATCTAATGCGTTGAGCCGCTAAAAATCCTAAGTACTTTATTATTATAAGTTTTTGCTTCACTTAATCCAAGTAAAAATAGGATTTTGCCTCGCCCCCCAAAAACTCGGCGCAAACTCGGGCTAAAAAATTATTTTTAGATCGATGACAAATAATGTCATTTCTTTAAGCTAAATTGTTCGCTGATTTTAGTTACTTAAAAATCTGTGCCTAAAATTTCGCTCAATAGGAGTTTTATGTTTTGACTCAGCGCAATGCAGTCGCTATAAGTTTCAGCACAGGTTAAATCCAGACAATAAGGGGGAACTCATGAAGAGGACATTTCGAATTCTAGCCACAGGTTTATTGTTGGTTTTTGCTAGTGTTCAAGCCAAAGAACAATCCCCTATTAACACTCTTTCAACTCCCAAACTCTGCGCTGCCGTTCGCGGAAATGGGGGACACTTGATGGCTCATTTCGGTGAACTAGCTTCAGTGACCGAAAACTATGGCCTTGTCGATGGAATCTCTGGGGGCAGCTCTGCTGCTGTTTCTGTTTTCTTTTACGAAAGTATGATTGCAAATCCAGTTCTTTGGGATTGCAGCGGTCGAACATGCACTGAAGATGAAGTCCGTCCTCGCCTAGCCCTCATGCTAAAAGCCATGATGGGTGGTGTAGAGGCCCTGATTGAAATGGCCGGTGGCCAAGCTTTCATTGATGGTTTAACCCAAAACCAAGGCGGTTCAGATCGCATGGGTGAAATGATGAGCTTTCTAAAAGATGGCTTCGTTAATCCGGGAAGAGGTCCCCTGCGCCGTCGAATTGTTCAACGGTTTGCCGATAGAATCATGGGAAACAAATTGGGTGAATTTGAAAACACTCCATTGGGTCGATTGGTCAATGATAATCACAAAAACTCTCTAAGATCTTATGGTCTCCACATGCCCCCNNTAACACAAAACCAAGGCAGTTCTGCGCAAATGGGTGAAATGATGAGCTTTCTAAAAGATGGCTTCGTTAATCCGGGAAGAGGACCCCTGCGCCGTCGAATTGTTCAAAGAATTGCCGATAGAATCATCGGAAACAAATTGGGTGAGTTTGAAAACACTCCGTTGGGTCGATTGATCAATGATAATCACAAAAACTCTTTAAGATCTTATGGGCTCCACATGCCCCCACACCGACGATGGGAAATTTTGCTAGCAGCCCAAGGCCTAGATTTTAATACCGAAGATGTCTCTCTCTTTTTTAGAGAAGGGCTTCTCGACTACGAACAATTGGTAAATATTATTGGCCGTGCAGGAGACTTTCTAGCAAACCGAGGTCCGATAAGTGCAACTCTCTGGAAAACGATGTTCTCACAAAAATGTGTCGATGCAGCTCGTGGACTCACTTGGAAAGAGATGCAAAAATCTTCCGAAGGAGCTTCATGTGCTTATACTTATCGAGAAGCTTTCAAAAGATATACTCAAGCCACTGTTTACGGCTATCAGCCTTCCCGGTTGAAAGAGCCCGTAGGCAAGTATCTTAAGACTCTTGTCTCAAACTCAGTCATTATCGGTGAGGGGGTTAATAAATACCGCCAAGCTTATCGACAATATCGAAACCTTGTAGAGCATGGTCCTAGTTGCTCCAACTATGAAACGGGCTATCCTCGATTTCGAAACGCGATGGCGCAAATACCATTTAAGCTCAACTTCCTCGAGGAAGTTCGTTACGGATACTGGGGTAAGCCTGCAGACTTGGCCGCAGTCGAAAAAGGGATCGCCAATCGAAAAGAGGATATGAAATCTTCACTTTTCATGAACCTTGGAACAGAAAACTGGGATTACATTCTAAGACGCTCGCCTGCCGAGCCAGGGCTCTCGAAACTAGTACCCATGGGTGATAACATGTACTCTTCGGGCGGCTGGAGCGATCTTCATCCCGTCCCTGTATTAAAAGACATCGGGTGCGAGAAAGTAGTCTATCTGACTCGAACCAACAACGTCGATAGTGAGTACGGACAAGGGATAGTTAAGCTTTTTAATATTCCTGAAGATATAAACAAAAAACTTTACGACATCACTGATCCCGAGAGCTCTTCATCGAAAGCGTTAAAAGCTGCCGATGCTGTGGTTTGTTCTAACTGGAATAAACTAGGGCCTTTAGATTTCTTCGGCCATTTCAACGACGGCTATCGAGCTCCGGTTGCTACTGAAGATTCAATATTCAGGGCTCAGAGCAACAACCTCTTGGCAGACCCGTTGCCGGGTTGTGTAGCTCCTTAAAAGATTAAAACGGATAGCTCAGTCGCACACAACAACGTCCAGCTGTTTTTTTCCAGCAAAACTTAAGGCATAGATCTTAAAGATCTTTGCCCCGAGCTGGATAATTTCATATCCAGATTCCTGTTCATCGACAACTCGACATAAAAAGTCGACTTTATAGATGGCATCGGTGCGTCGATTGATGCAGTTTAATGAAGTTACGAATGAGCGTTCGTTGTAAAGCTGAGCAGAATCAAGCTTAACAGAAAAATCGACGATAAATTGAGATCCCTCACACTGAAAAGCATGAATTACGGGGCAGATTCCAACAAACAATAAAACAAGCGTTAACTTTTGCAGCACTTTTTACTCCGGACACTTTGTTTTTTTACTCAATGACAAGCGAACGCAAAGACGAGGCCAGAACCTAACTTCAAAGCCAATGAACTAGAGCAATAAAATGGTAATCGGGCTTGAATTTGGACTATCTAAAAAAACAGGCTCTTCATTTTGAAGTTTTAGAAAAAATCGGCTGTTCGATATCGGTGAACCCAAGAACCTAACTTCATCTATTTTCAACTTTCTTTGTCTCAAAGGTACAACAATCTCTAGTCGATCGAACTCGCAACCTGGAAAAAGCTCACGCGTTTGAAACAATCCAGACTTAAGTTGCTCGATAGCTTTATGAACCAATCTATCCTCGAGTTTGTACTTCACTTCCCTCAATCGGTAGTACACTTTACTATTTTGTTTGTTTACGCTGAGTAAGTCAGGAAGTGAGAGGGTTTTTCCAGCTAAAGTATCGGCTTCGTATTTAGGATTTAAAAGGGGTCCCAACTGGCTGTCTCCGACTGAAATAAAGCTTTCGTTTTCAGTTAATCGAAGAATATCTGCACAATAGGCTTCATGGGTCATATTTTAAAAGTCTCACAGCCTTCGCGGATTGTTAAGGGTTTTGGTTGCAGAGCCCAACAGAAAAAGGATAAAGATAGCTATGGCTCAAGTACCCATCTCTGCAAGACCCCAAGTTTTTTACATCAGACCTGCTCCAGGTTGGTTAGATCTATGCCATCAAGAGGTGTTGTCTAGAATCGCAACTCCCTTTCAGAAATATAAATTTGAACCCAAAGTGACTTTGCTAAAGAGTACCGTCAAAGTCCACCGATGCGATTGGCGACAAGGTCTTGAGCTCATGCTCCGATTAAATACCGCCCATGATGTAGAGTGGATGATTCTCGAATCGAAATGTAATCAATGGAGCGAAGTAGATGCTATTCTAAAAAGAGTTCCTTGGGATGAGATAAGTCCTGATAAAACCTTACCTATACACGTAACAGCGGATGTTTCGAATGGATTTACAACAGCCTCAGGAAAATTAAGAGAAAATCTTTGCAAAATATCCAACTTAAAACATGTTTCCGAAGGCGCAGTATTTCGTTTTAAAATTGAACTCAGATCCGATTTTTTACGCGTATCGGTCAGCCTGTGTGGAGAGTCCCTCTACAAACGGGGGTATAAAGCTAAACTCTCTGCTCTAGCCCCCCTCCCCGAACATCAAGCGGCGGCTTGTGCAAGCTGGGCCCTTGAATTACTAGAACCCAAAGAAAGTTTAAAAAGGCTCTACATCCCTTTTGCAGGGACGGGAACGCTGGGATTTGAATCTCTGATTGTTTTATCGGGTGCTGGTCCGGGAGCTTTTCCAAGGCAATTTTCATGTGATCTCTTCCCTTGCACTTCTAAAGCGACCATGAATTTTTTTAGAAAAAAAATTTCCGAGCAATTAAATACAGCAAAACATCCTGAAATTATTTTTAATGAACTCAATCCGAGCGCAGCTGAAACCCTTGAAGAAAATGCTAAACTTTTTCTAAAAAACGAACCATATCAAATTCTTCAGGGCGATTTTTTTGACTGCCTTCCAGAGTTTTCAAGCTTGGGACCTCTTCTAATTTTGCTAAACCCACCCTTCGGTGATCGATTGGCCAAAAACTCCACAGTTCCAGCCCTCTACCGCAGAATAGCAAAACACATAAGGGCATTTTACGAAGTTCATGGGGGTTCAATCGTCGGAGGCTGTCTTTGCCCCGACTCTCAAACATGGAAAAACTTTACATCGGAGTTACGATCAGAGCGCATAGAAACACATCATTTCACACACGGCGGAAAAGAGATGAGGCTCGTTCGCTGGAGATTTTAAAATAAAAAAGGGCTTGGAATGGTTCCAAGCCCTTTTCTTCAAGTTTTTCACTAAGGAATGTCGAGACGAACTTTTCCTGCGTCGATTGCAACTTCAGCAAAACCTACTTTTTTATCGTTTTCGCCTGTACAAGCCATTTTTGTGGCTTGAGAGTATTGAAATGCTTTTTCATCATCGATACAAGCTTGATAGTCCCCTTGCAAAAGGACAGATCGATCCGATTTTTCGATGTGTAGCAGAATAGATTCCGAGTCGACTACTTGATCTTTTACACAGTCACCCGCTTTAATCATATACCAGCCACGAGAAATGACCTGTTCAAAATCTTCATCTTTCATGCCCAACACAAAAGAAATTTCCTCTGATGATTTATTGCAAAGTTCGACAACAGCTCTAGCTTCATGAGCATCTGCCAATTTGAAATGATGAATGTATTCTCCTGAACTAGGAATTCGCTCCTTTGTAAACTTTTGAAGCTTTAAATTGTTGGCAGCGCAACTCATAACTTTAGCATCAGGGTGGCTATACCCATCGAAATCGTTAGTACACATGGGGATGTCGCCACTCCATTTTCTAAGACCACTTGGTGAGTTTGCAAAGAACAGAACTTCATCGGCTTCTTTTTGGCGATTTGCTTCAAAACACTTCCCAGGTTGAGCCATAAACCATCCATTAATAGTCACATTG
>DDPO01000107.1:5578-5730 GCA_002342225.1 Bdellovibrionaceae bacterium UBA2466
TAGGAAATGTAGACCACTTCAGTTGTATCATTACAAAACTTCAAGCCACCACCTACTTTAGTGGCTTCGCTCGGGTTGAAATCAATCACGGGAGTTTCCCCCTCAGCGACGGATCTTAAATCTGCCAGCGATAAAGATTTAAAAGCACGTTG
>DDPO01000150.1 GCA_002342225.1 Bdellovibrionaceae bacterium UBA2466
TCAAAGACTTTAAGATTAGAACTGGAACAGCTACGACAGTATCCTGTGCCACTGCAGACAACCCACCAACCGTGGTAACCGGTGCGGTCAATAATAATGGAACATTTAGTGTGGATTTGAGTTCCGTGTCGGGAAAAGGTGTCACGTGTAGTGCCCTTGATGGTGCTGGAAATGTTGTGGGGACATTCCTCTATGAAAATTCAGAACAGAAAAGTTTTGGGGGAGGAAATCAGACTTCAGACACTGTTCCGTTTACGGAATCAAAAAATTTAGGTTCGTTGAGTGTTTCAGCCGGCCAAATTTCTGTTGATGCTGATAGCCTTGGAGTTTCGACCTCTGGATTAACTGTTGCTGCAGCCCAAGCTTTTGATCCTACAGGGCTCTGGACGATTGGGGCTGCCGCAGATACGCTTCCTCCAGGTTATATTGGGCCTTGCGCTCCAGGAGCCATGAATTGTCATGGACCCACAGCTGGGGAGACCATTTATATAAAACGAACGGTAGGTAAAAAATTTACTCCAAATGGTGCTTGCCAATCGGCTGCAGATGCAGGGACTTTCTCATCATCGGATACTTGTGTTGGAACAACAGGAACTGACGATGCTTTTGTGTTCAGTATTTGGATGTCTCAAACAAGTTTCAATGCTTGCGGTGATGGCACTAAAGGTGCGCTTGGTTTCAACGAAGCTCAAGCTAAAGCTTATGGCCACATTGATTTCAGCTCTGATTCGTCGACTGTCCACGATGCATTTAACTATTCAACAGTTGCAGGAGCATCAAATATTACTGATGGCTGGATAGACAGTGAAGCTACTTCCTCTTGGAGTTTAATGAACTGCTTCAATGTCGTGAGTGGAAGCCAAACTGCATGGAAGTGTTTGGACAACTCGGGCCATTACTCCCTCAGTCTTGGTGGAGGGTGTGCAGCAGTCAATGGTGATCCTTTCCAACCAGATGATTGGAGCAATATGAAATGGGGAAGTGGTAGTTGTTCCTCAAATTCTCCGGTAACTTTTGATGGTAAGTCTCTAGCAAGTAACACCTGTACTGTTCCCTATTGGCCAGGGGGAGTGGAAGCGAATGCAATTAATCTCACTTGCTCGAATACGTGGGGAGCATTTAATGTTGCAGACGATTTGCCCTACAATGGAGCGGTTAATCCTGAAGTCCTTTTGGCTAGTGGTGCCAAATGCATTACCTTGCCTACCGGGGGAAATCCAGGCAAAGAGCTTCAGCAGCTTCAGTGTTATGCCAATTATTTTTTCAATAATCAAAGCTACGCTAATGATGTTTGTTTGCGCCAGATAAGAACCGACTGGGGTGCCACTACTCCAACCGATTTTATCTTGAACGATGGACCAGGTCGTCCCAGAAATATGGCGTTAACTGAGAAAGCTACGTATCTCACAGCCGATGTAGCTACTTTTACTCAATTCGAAGATGATTATCGAGGAGTTCAAGTACAAAGCGCAAACGGTAGCTCATGGCTATCATGTCGAATGAAGGCCAAGAACACAATCACAGTTACTAAAGCGAACGACGCCGGGACTCAGATGCTGATCAAATTTGTTCAAGAAAGTAGCTTGGCAGATACGAAAACGGGCTGTGTGGCCGCAGCCAGTGATGCAAGCTCTGCTGCCCAAATGGGTATTGGCGAGCTTAGAATGCTGTTTAAAATGACCAAATAAAAAAAGGTTCCGTAAAGCCCCCGAGTGAACAAACACTCTGGGGCTTTTTTATACCTTCTTCCCATGCCACGCTTTGAGCCTCAAAAAGGTCTCAATGCCGTAGTGAGACAACGTACAACCCATCCCTGAATGGCCTCGGCCAGCCCAAGGGAGGGCTGGGCTCACTCGGTCGCAGCAGTTCCAATAGACTGTTCCTGCATTGACCTCTTTCAAAATACTCTCAGCCCGTTTTTCGTCTTGAGTATAGACTCCCGCTGTGAGTCCATACTCCGTATCATTCATGAGCTGAATAGCTTCTTCATCGCCAGACACTTTTTGAATCCCGATGATAGGTCCAAAGGATTCCTCTTTCATGACAAGCATTTCATGATTCACATCCGTTAGGACTGTCGGCTCAAAATAGTTTCCACCCCGAGGAATTTTCTTCCCACCGAGAAGCACTTTAGCCCCTTTATCGGTCGCATCTTTAACTTGCTTTTCTAAAACCTCTATTTGTTGTGCTCTTGTTAATGGGCCGATGTAAGTATTTTCTCGAATAGGATCACCAATGACGAAATTTTTCACTTCATTCGTAAAAGCTTCCAAGAAACCATCGAAAATCTTCTCATGAACATAAATCCTCTCAACACTACAGCAGCTTTGGCCATTATTGTAAAAAGCGCCATCTGCGAGGCTCGCAGCTGCTTTTTTGATGTCGACATCTTCACAAACGTAAACAGGATCTTTACCCCCCAATTCCAACTGCACTTTGATTAAGCGTGAAGCCACTTGAGTATTGATCTTCTGCCCCGTAGCATAAGAACCCGTGAAAAAAATTCCATCGACAGGAAGTTTTAAAATCTCTTCTCCTACATTTCCCTTTCCACGAACCATAACAAAGACATCCTCTGGGATTCCGGCATCGTGCAAAAGTTGATTGATAGCTGTTCCTGTGCAGGTCGCATATTCTGAAGGCTTGTAGAGAACCGTGTTTCCCGTGAGTAAAGCGGGGATAAAAACATTGGACCCCACAAAATAGGGGTAGTTCCAAGCAGAGATATTAGCAATGACTCCCAAGGGCTCTTTCGTAATCTTCTCTTCAATCGTAGCCCCTTTTTCAGATACGACCTCCTCTTTCAAAACATTAGCAGCTTCATTCAGAAAAAAATCGATTCTTCCTATCAGCCCATTTAATTCATTCTTCGATTGAGTGATAGGTTTGCCTGTTTCGTTCGTTAAAATCTCAGCGAGAGTTGGCTTTTCCTGTTCAACTAAAGCTTTGAATTTTTGAATCGCTTCGATTCTTGTCTCGATAGGTGTTTGTGACCAACTTGTGAGAGCCGCTTTTGCACGATCAAATTTCTTTTGAATCGATTCTTTGGTGTCCTCTTCCAGAGTAATTAAATGGCGATCATTGGCTGGATTGTAGATTTCCATTAGTCTCTTTCCCGTCGTTTTTGAGCCGTCGTTAAAAACTGTTTTAAAATGGGGCTACAGTCGAGAAGTGTTTTATCTTTGGGATCATGAAACTCAGGGTGCCACTGAAAAGCATAAACGAATGGCTCGCCTTCAAGCTTGATAGCCTCAATAATGTTGTCTTCTTTTGAAATCGCTTCGATGAGAAGCCCCTCTCCTAAAGTCTTTATAGCTTGGTGATGAATAGAGTTCACTTTGGCCTTCGTTTTTTTGAAAGTCTGCTCCAAGAGTGAGCCCTTTTGAAACTCCACTTCATGAAAGTTCTGGTCGTAGGTTTCCCAATGTCGATGTGTTTTTGATTGGGGCACTTGAGTGTTGATATCTTGGTAAAGGCTTCCACCAAAAGCGACATTTAAAAGCTGCGCTCCTCGGCAAATGCCTAAAACTGGCTTGTGCTGTCGAACACATTCTTTAACAAGCGCAATTTCGTATTGGTCTCTCACATAGTCTCCAGACCACTCGGGTTTTAAAGGCGTTTCCCCATAGTTTTTGGGAGAAACATCAGATCCGCCTTGAAGAACAAGACCGTCTAAATCAGAGACGATATCTTTTAGAGTGACCGAAGAGTTAGGGTGAACAGTAGGAATCAGAAACCCAAGGGCCCTTTCGGTAAAGATCCAGTGGGCGATAGACTCTTCCATATAGAGAAGAGTTTTGCCTTTAAAAAGGTTTCGTTGGGGATCTGCATGAAAAAAACAGGCTGAAAATCCAATCCTAAGGAGGGACATCAATAGGCCTCCTGAAAAATCTGTTCAAAGTCTTTTTCAGTGCAACGTCTTGGGTTGTTTTGATGACAAGAATCTTGGAAAGCGAGTTTTGAAAGAGTTGTCAGTTGCTCTTTTTTTATTTTTGATTCCCTTAATGTTGCAGGAATTCCCAATTCCCTTTTCCATATTTTTAGCCAAGATATGAACTCTTCTCCAGTAGATGGTTTGATACCGATCGTTTCCGAGATCGTTTTAAACCGTTCGGGAACTGCGGAAATATTAAATGCTAGTGCGAAGTCGATCATAAGCCCATTAGCAAGTCCATGGTGGAGGTCAGCTACTGTTGATAAAGCATGAGCACAGGAGTGGGTGAGTCCCAATCCTTTTTGAAAAGCAATCGCCCCCATCATGGAAGCCATCATCATTTGAGATCTCGCTTCAAGATCATTGGAGTTTTTGACAGCCCTTGTTAAATACTGGGTAGAAAGTCGAATCCCCTCAAGTGCTATTCCATCACAAATGGGGTGATAGCCTCTAGCTAAATAGGCCTCTACACAATGGGTAAAAGCATCCATACCCGTCGCTGCAGTAATAGCAGGAGGAAGAGCTACAGTGAGCTCCGGATCGGCAAAAACCTCTTTTGCTAAAAGTGAGGGCGAGAAAATGATCTTTTTAATGTGAGTTGTGTCGTCTGAGATGACTGTACTTCTTCCCACTTCACTTCCTGTGCCTGAAGTTGTAGGTAGAGCTACCCAAAAAGGGATAGGTTGATTGATAGGTCTTGCACCCGGCTTTTCATCTTCATAGTCAAAAAGATCACCCGAGTGGTGAATAAGAAGAGCAATGGCTTTGGTTACGTCGAGAGCCGCTCCACCGCCCATCCCAATGAAAGAGTCAGCTCCATGAGCTTGATAAGCCTCCACTCCTTTTAAAACTTGGGATTTAACCGGATTACCTGAGATCTCGGAAAAAACTGCGACATCTAGCCCCTTGGTTTTTAATTGCCCTACAAATTCTTTAAAAAAGGGAAGGGAAGCGATACCTCGATCGGTCACAATCAAAGGTTTTTTAAGTTTTTGTTTAACAAAACTATCCGCGACATCGTGCCGCACGCCGGAGCCGAAATAAATAGTGGTTGGAAAACTAAATTTAGTTTTAGGTATGTTCATATGATTTCAAAGTACCTTTTTAGTTCCCAATGGGTGACAGAGTCTTGGAACTGTCTCCATTCCCATTCTCGAGTTTTAACAAAATGATCTACAAAAACCTCACCTAAAAGCTCTTTGGCAAGCTTGGAATCCGAGAGCTTTTGGGTCGACTCGAGAAGATTTCTAGGGAGTCGTTCCGTGGTTTTATCTAAATAAGCACTTCCCACAATCGGTTTTGCAGAGAGAGTGAGATTTTTTTCAATCCCGTAGAGTCCAGCTGCGAGTAATGCAGAGAGTGCGATATAGGGATTAATATCACTTCCCGTCACTCGCGCCTCTAAGCGGGTGGATTTTGCACTTCCCGGAATCACTCGAAAAGCGGTTGTTCGATTATCTATTCCCCAAGTTGATTTGGTAGGGGCCCAGTAACCATCCACTAAACGTTTGTAGCTATTCACCGTAGGCGCGAAGAAGGGCAAAAGCTCTGGAAGACAATGGAGTTGTCCCGCTAAGTAGCTCTTAAAGAGTGAGGACATTTTATGGGGATCTTTTGCATCAAAGAAAAGGTTGGTGGTCTCTTCTTTATTCCACAAACTTTGATGAACATGCCCACTACAACCTGGGAGAGCTTCACTCCACTTCGCCATAAAGCTCGGCATAATACCAAAACGGTAACCAATCTCTTTAGCAGCAGTTTTAAAAAGTACCCCGCGGTCGGCAGCTTCGAGAGGATCCGAATAAAGAATGGCTGCTTCAAGAACTCCAGGGCCCGTTTCCGTATGAAGCCCCTCCAAGGGAACACGAAATTGGCTGAGTTCTTTTAAAAGCGCATCAAAAAAAGGCTGGTTCAGAGACGATCTTAAAAGTGAGTAACCAAACATTCCTGGTGTGATGGGCTCAGGAGCCACATATTTTTTTTGAGCCCAGCTCTGAGGAGTTTCTTTGAAATTAAACCATTCGTACTCGAC
>DDPO01000071.1 GCA_002342225.1 Bdellovibrionaceae bacterium UBA2466
AGACCGACCTCAAAAGGTTGCATAATTTTTGGATTTGCAGACTGAAAATATTTTCCATTTGATGGAAGAAGCAGTTTTCTTTGAATAAGATCAATTATTGAAAGAGGGTTTTTAAAATCTTTAACAAGTCCGCCAATGAAGGACAAGGTTTTAAACATTTGATTGTTGACTATTATATCCACATCTCGAAGTTCCTTGTTTAGTCGAGCCGCTTTTTCTCTTTTAGGCGCATAAAAGGCGTTTATATCATTTTCATCAGTCAGATCGCATTCATCTTTTGTTATAATTTCTTTATACAGATTTCGGAAAGGCTTTATTTCTTCAGAGCCAACTTTGACGTTTATTTTGTCTTGTAATTCATAAAAATAGGACTTGAAATATTCAGCAAATTCCTCAGCTGCAGATTCATTTTCAATAATACTTTTTATACTTGATCCAAACATTTCTTTTATTGAAGCGACAAATACCGCCATTGTGACCAATGTGTGTTTGTCATTTGTGTTTGTAGTAACTTCGATATTTTCATCAAAAAGACCTCTTTCAGTTTTATCTTTTGATAAAATGACTTCTTTCAAAAAGCCTGCTGGTGATGAGGAGTCAATTTGCAAACGTTTTGCCGCAGTAACTTTCTTCTGTTTTGAATTTAGTTCTAGAAAAAGATCTCTCTCTTGGTTTGGGTTGAGATGATAAATCTCGACTGGAAATTCAAAGTTGGGATTAAAGTCTGGATACTTTTCCGGGTTCTTTGAATATTCTATGACAGCCTCGCAAATACCTAGATGTCTGTGCGCAGAGTCTGGCAAATAAATACCTTCGGTCGTATCGATCGCAAGTTCATATTCCTCAAACTTAGAATCCTCTGGGCTTACTTTTCGCTTTTTTAAAGTCCCAGAGTTTTTTCTAACGTTCCAAATTAAGCATCCAAGGAAAGCCTTTTGACGAACGCCCTCTGATACTCCAAGTAGGACTTCTTTTATTTCTTCAACCTTGCTTTTTTCTTGAAGCAACGCTTTTGTTTCTTGATCAAGACCGCGCTGTATTTCGCTATCTATTTTTATTATTGAATCTGTTTTTATTTTAAAAGGGTTTTTATTTTTGCTTTTTATTTTTTCGTACTTTAAGTAAGTGTTAAGATTCTCGGCAGAAACAACCGCAATATACTTAGGCATTAAAGACGATTTGTTTTCGTCTGTAGATGAATTTAGATGTTTTAATAGTTTTATGTTAATATTCATTTGTTTTCTCCTTTACAGCGAAGGCGTTGTGCTCGTGTATACTTTCATGGTTTACAACACTTATTTTAAAAGCTTTAATTTTTTTTTCTTTCTGAAGACTTAAAGAACAATTTCGCACCACATCTTCTACAAAAGTCGGATTGTCAAATGCCTGCATCGTCACATGTCTTTCATCAGGTCTCTTTAAAACAGAATAAACTGGAGCAGAGGCAGCTTTTTCCGCGATCTCAACAAGCTCTTCAATCCATATGATGTCCCACTTTCCGGGACTTAGTTCACGTGTTCTCACTTCAAGAGTTACGTATCCTCTTTGATTATGCGCTCCCCGGTCGCTTATCTCTTTGCTGCAGGGACAAAGGGTTGTGACAGGGACTTTTACCCTTAATGCGAAGTCGTCTTTGACACCATTCGAGGACCCAATAAAGGTGCACTCAAAACCAACCTTCCCCTTAGCTTTGGAAACTGGGGCTTGCTTCTCAATAAAGTAAGGGAATTTCACATCAATATAAGCACTCTCGGCATCTAGTTTAGCCTTAAGATCACGCAAGATTGCAGGCAGTGTACGCATGGTAATCTCGCCTTCGTGGGATGTTAGTACCTCCAAGAACCGGCTCATATGAGTCCCCTTGAAATGATGAGGCAAATGCACAGACATAGATATTTCTGCAACGACAGAAAAAGGTTTACCATTGCGATCTAACACTTGGATTGGATATTTCAAATCTGAGATACCGACTTGATCGATCGCGATGCCTCTGGTGTCAGCTATCTTTTGAATGTCAGGCAATGTGTTGCCTGTCTTTGCTTTTTGTTTTGAGGCCTTGGGCATTTTATTTCTCAGTATATTCAGCCCAGGATGAGCTTGTTTCCCAAACCTTAACTGATGCGACTTTTACACTCTTTGACAAAGGATACCGGGCTTGTGGATTCTTTTGATAATCTTTAAGGCTAGTTTTTAATTTNNTAAACTGCTTTAGCCATGACTTCGGTTGTGGGATCTTGATTTTCGAATGGGATGATTCTGTCCCCGTAGATCTTTCGCATTCCATCAAAGTTAGGATCTTTTGTATTCACGGCCATGGCGTGATCCCAGGACATCAGAAAATCATGCATCGCTTCTTTTAGGATTTTAAAGTCACAGACCATTTCGTTTTGATCCAAGGCGTCGGCCTCCAAGATCATCTCTACCTTACGAGAGTGCCCGTGCGGAAATCGACAAGCATCAGGGTGTTTGGAGAGCATATGCCCATTCTCAATCTCAATCGTTTTACAGATACGAAAAGGCATAATTAAGTACCCCTCTTATTGCCATAAAGCTCAACATGGAGTCGAGGGCAAAATCTGAAACCCCTTGATTTACAGATATTTGCTACCGATGGCCCCCTTTCCTTAAGTACTTTGGCATCAATACCTTCAGGCATTAAGAGAACCTGTTCCGGTTTCAATTTGGGCAACTTTCTTAGCAGATCATCAATTTCGGCAAGATCGGACTCACCCTGAACCACGAACTTTAACTGGGTATGGTATTTCCCCAACCAATCCTGAATCACCCCAGGTTGAAGACGTAAGGCATCATGTCTTGCCATCCAGGCATGGGCTTTAGCTTCCGGTGGTGTTGAATTAGCCAGTTTCGGACTTATGGATGCTAAATCACAAGAAATGCCGTCTGGCGCCACCGTGCCAGCCGTTTCGATGGTAATATGCTTACCGCATTGTTTTAGCTTTTTTGCCAAATCCCGTATTTCTTTGGCAATCATGGGCTCTCCACCCGTTAAAACCACATGGTGACATGGATGTTTTTCCACCTCCGCAATAATCTGATCGATGGTCATATCCTCACCCTCTGGATTCCAGGAAGCATATGGGGTGTCGCACCAAACACAGCGTAAGTTACAACCTGATGTCCGAACAAAGACGGACGGTACTCCAGCTAACTCTCCTTCGCCTTGGATTGAATAAAATATTTCCGCGATTCTCATGGGCGAGAGTTTGGTTTCGGCGGTAAAGGCGCGAGGCTCTCGTACCTGGTTGGATCTGCAATTTTAGCCACCTGAAAAGCCTCCCTCCTTTCCACACAAGTTCCACATAGCCCGCAATGAAGATCTCTGCCTTTGTAACAAGACCACGTTAGCGAAAAGTCTACGCCTAGGTCATGGCCAGATTTAGCGATCTCCGCTTTAGTTTTTGCAATGAAAGGCCTTAGAAGTTGAATCCCGGCATAAGTCCCCTTCTGGATCGCGCTAGCCATATCCTTCATAAAGTCCTCGCGGCAATCAGGATAAATCGCATGGTCTCCTGAATGAGCGGCAATCACCAGGCCCTTTGCGTCCTGGCTCTCTGCAAAACCGGCCGCAATCGTTAGCATGATTCCATTGCGCAAAGGCACTACGGTTTGCTTCATGGTAAGCTCCTCGTAATGCCCGTCAGGTATGGCTCCTCCACTCGATAAGAGATCAGATTTAAACGTTTTAGCTACAAAATCTAAATCAACGGTGGTGTGAGGAATTTTTAACTTTTCGCAGTGTTTTTTGGCGAAGGGAATCTCTTTAGCATTGTGCTTGGATCCATATTGAAAGCTAAGGCCATGAACAACTTGATGAGCCTTATTCGCATGATAAAGCGCTGCCACAGAGTCCATTCCTCCACTAACCAGGCACACCACTTTCATCCTTTAACCCTGCCAACTGCCTTAAAGACGTAAACTGGTTGCTTATCCTTTTGGGAAATTTTAGTGAAAAAGTGGTAAAAAGTCATTCTGCTACTCTGCCATACGGGGTGGGAGAAAACCCGGGGTTAGAGCTTTCTGCGTTTTTATGCGGTCCAACCTATTTCTCCTATGGCTTTCCGAAGGGGCGTTTGAACCTCCTCAGGGGCACGCTCAAGATACTCCCGCGCCTTGGCTTTTGTTTCACCGCTTAGGCTTTTCAAATACGCCAATCCGTTTTTTACCGTGAACGGTACCTGCCTTTCATCTTTAAAGTTTGAATGAAGCCCGGTCCAAACAACCGCATCCCATTTCTGTGTTGTGGCCCAAGCCTTGATAGTCTCAAACCCCGCTCTCTTGTTTTG
>DDPO01000175.1 GCA_002342225.1 Bdellovibrionaceae bacterium UBA2466
TTCTACATAGATCCTCTGTTAAAAAGACCTATTACACCAGAGAAAATCGAGATCGCTAGAAAAGTAGCTGATCGCGCGGCCAAACCGGTCACGAACGATGAAGATGTAGCAGCTGCTAGGAGATTTTTTGAAGAGACAACTCAGCCCCTCATTCGAGGTGGTGAAAAACCAGAAAAAGTTAAGGAATTCGTGGATAGCTTAGTCGAAATGAGCCGAGAAGATGAAATAGGTAAAAAATACTTTGGTGAGAGATCTCAAGGGTTGGAAGAGTTAGTGAGACTAACAAGAGAAGCCGAAGCCACTAAAGCAGCTACAGATCAATCTGAAGCTTCAAAGGCAGAAATAGATGCCATCAAGAAAGAGCGTGAAACAGAGGCAAAAAAGCAGAAAGAAATCGAAGCGCAACGAAAAGAGCAAGACCTAAAAAACCAGCTTGAACAACAAGCTTTGGCTCAAGCTCTTAATCAAGCTTCTCAAGGCAATGGTCGAGGCGGCTCAGGTGGAGGCTCTGGTGGTAATAATAACAGCAGCAACAATAAGTCTCCTGAACTTCCCAAAAGCGAAACTCCTCAAATTAAAGACAATAATTTCGCTGATCAACTTGCTAAAGTTATCAATCAGAAAAACAACACTCCAGACTTAAGTTCGTTATTTAACAACAATTCAAACTCATCAAGCAGCAACAAAGAGAAGAAAGACGATGCTTTTAAATTTGATATCTCTCCTAAGACTCCTAAAAACGACAAAATCGAGCCAGTCAAAGCATCGGTTCCTAATTCAGATCCAAGTTCGCCAGTAAATCCAACGGCCGCACAAAATCCTGAAGGAGCTCTTGAAAACTTTTTATCTGGCCCCAGTTCTATTCCGCAATTGATGGCGGGAAGTATTTCTGATCCTTTTAATCCTTCTGCAGGAGGGAATGCAGGTGGAAACCAAGCTCTGAGTAATGGCGCTGGCGGAGCCAATGGATTTGGTGGAGGCATTCAAGGTGGAATTCAGGGCGGTAACGGTAGCAATGCTTCCGATATCTTTTCTTCAGTTGGGCAAGTTGATTACGGCGATCGCCCACCTCCTATTCGGAAAGATTCTGCAGCTTATGGCGGCGAGGGTGGATCTGGAGAAGGCGGTAGTGATGCTTATGGCGGAGCTAATGGCTCAGCTCAGAAAAAAGGTACGACTTCACTTTTAGATGAACTCACTCTTATGTCCAATAACCCCCGAGCGAAGGGGCGAGGAATCATGGCCTTTGTAGGGTTCCAAGTGAAAGATTTTTGTACAAAATCCGGCAGTAAGAAAATGGCGATTTGCAACACACGAAATCGCGAAAAAAAAGAAAGAATTTCTTTGGTAACACCTTAGGAATTGACATCGAGGAATGATATGACACCTTGGAAGAACATCACAAAAAGTTTTCTACTAGCAGCTCTCTGGATATCTCCAGTCGTATTTGCAGAGCCTAGTTCCAATAACTCAAATTCAAGTTCCTTTGGCAGCGGAATCGCTAAAGGCATTTTTGAAGAACAGACTCAAGGCATTGCTGGGCCCCAAAACAATGAGCTTAGAAATGCAACAAACAGTAGGGAGGATCTGCTCCAGGATATGGCCAGTCAGGCTCAGACCGGTGCTGGTCTCGCTGTTGGAATTGGAGCGGCTATGATGGCAACTGGTGTTCCAATGTCGTTAGATATTTTTAATATTCCTCGAATGGTGGCGGGTCTTGAGTTGATAGCCAAAGGGGCGATTGAGATAGCCCAAGGAGCTAGCCTCGCAAGCGATGCGAATAACTATAATTCACAGAGAAACACCTTGAACGGTGGGGAAAGCGTCGCTGGTTTTACAGCCCCACAAATTCCTGTAGATAATGAACAACTGAAAGGTCTTCTTCAAGGAACTGGAATCAGCCCAGACGAATTTCGAAGCCGACTTGCAAGTGGTGAGTTTCAATCAAGCGCAGACATTCTTAAAGCACTTGGAAAAGAAGTGGATGCCGAGGCTTTAAAAGAAGGACAAAAATTAGCTGAAATTCAGATGGGTGGAATTATCGCAAAAGCAAAAGAAGAGTTGGATCTTAAATCTCCTGCCACTGTTACTGCAGATCCGAAAAACGAAAAAGAAGGTGCTTCCGGAGGCTCACAGAATGCGACCGCATCAAATTCCTCTAATCCTTCAGACTCCTCTTCTGATAAGAAAGACTCTGAGTCTTTAGCATCTGGAAATAGCTCGGATAAAAACATAACTCAAGAACCGCACAATCGCGAAAATCGCTCTTTAGCTTCTACTAAACCCAATGGTTCAGATAATGATTTTATGGCAATGTACAACAAACTCTTTGGTGCTGGTGCTAAAGGAGTTTCTGAGGAAGACAAAGCCCTGTTTCGACAACAATTGGCTGAGATGGGAATTTCTCTTCCTATTAAAGGGATCTCCATATTTTCTCTAGCCCGTCGACAATTTATTGATTTTGGGGAATACCGCCGAGCTATGAAACAGAAGCAGACCCGAGTCGCAAAGCGTTAAGTGAAAAAATCCAATAAATTAAAAAAAATACCGAAAAGGAGTTATGAGGCTCCTTTCCCTTTTTTGTCTGTGGCTAGCTTTTTCTCAAGATTCGCTTTTAGCTCAAGAACAAATCATTGGCCAAGCTGATGAGTGGGTGCTCACTCGTTCGGCTTCAAAAACTAGCTGGAAAAATATTTTGGCAAGCGTGCGGGAATTAGAGATCGTTGAAACTTTTGGCCCCCGCGAAAAATATGCACTTGTGAGAGCCAAAAGAAAATTAACTCAAAAGCTTCCACGAGAGATCATAGCTTTACAAAGAAATTACATTTACAAGTCGGTTGAGCTGCAAGACCCCGATTTTATTCAGTCGTGGGGTTTATCAAACTCCGGTCAAAGCATTCCTGAATTGGGTCAGGGTATTTCGGGGGTAGATGTTGGAGCTCTTAAGACATGGCAAATTGAATCGGGCAGTAAAAAAGTTTCTGTAGCTGTTTTGGACACTGGGATCGATATGCATCACGAAGATCTAAAAAACAATCTTTGGACCAATTATTTGGAAGTGAAGGAAAATTCACTTGATGATGATCATAACGGCTTTGTAAATGATATTCACGGTTGGAACTTTGTAAATGATACTTCAATTATTCAAGATGATAACAACCATGGCTCTGCAGTTTCGGGTGTTATTGGAGCCGATGCGAAAAATGGAAAAGGAACGCGGGGTTTGGCGGAAAATATTTCCTTAATGACAGTGAAAATTCTGGACGCCAATGGGAGCGGTACAACTGAAAGAGCCGTTCGGGGCATTGAATACGCTGTCAAAAATGGGGCTGCTGTCATCAATGCGAGTTGGGGTGGGACTCTTTATGACCAAGTTTTGTTTGACACTATCAAATGGGCTAACGAGCAGGGGGTTCTGGTTGTATGCGCTGCCGGCAATGAGGGCAAAAATAATGATATCGATGAACAACCTATTTATCCTGCGTCTTTTAAGATTCCAAATATCTTAAGTGTTGCTGCACATGATTTTAAGGGGGAATTAGCCCCCTTTAGCAACTTTGGCAAACAAACGGTGCATGTTTCGGCTCCAGGTGTTGGGGTCTTCTCTTCAGTACGCGGAGGTTACCAATTCATGAATGGAACGTCGTTCGCAGCTCCATTTGTAGCGGCTATGAGTGCTCTACTCAAATGGCGAGAGCCCGAGCTAAAACCAGAGCAGATCTCCAAACGCATAAGTTCGACCACAATTCCAATGCACTATTATGTCCAGCAAAAACTGTTGTCTGGTGGAAGAGTTCATAGTTTTAACGCTCTTAAAAATATTTCGAGTTTCAAACCTGAAACTCCCATAGATTGGAAACGAATCTCAAAGAGTATCGAAAGCTATCATCCTTATACCAACAACAGCCAGACAGTGTTTGAAATAAAACAACCCGGTGCAACCCATATTCGAGCTCACTTTGTAAAAATGGACCTCGAAAAGCAATATGACTATATTCGAATTAAAGACGAAGAGGGAAGAATGGTTATTTCTTACAGCGGAAAGTCTGATGCTTTCTGGAGTGCCGATGTATTAGGCCCAGTGATGAGGATAGAATTGGTTTCAGATTTTTCGAATGCTCAGTGGGGTTTTGCCATCGACGCGATTGAGACGACTGACAAATAACCTACTTTATGAAGAACTTAGATTTGGGTTGAGATTTAACTGCTTGTGATTTTGCGATCTCTTGATTGTATTTCTGCGCAGCTTCAACCATTAAACGGTTGGTGCCCATCCACGAGCTTACGACCAAAATGATGGCAAACACACCAACGACAGAAGTTTCGAAGTGAGTTAAATTAAACTGTTCTCGAATCGCAAAATAACCAAGTAATAAACCCCAGACATAGAGGAAATAGCTTAAGGTCTCCATCCATGGATATAGATGAATTAAATGTTGAGCTGTATACGCGCTCAAAATCACCGTAAAGACCACAGCTAGCCTTCTAAAAAGAACTCGGTGACTATTTCTTTCGCCAATGACGCTGCCGATAAGCCAAATTAGAGTCGCTGAGAGATAGCTTGCTAAAAAGATAACGAGCAGTTTAGCGCTCACAATGAACCAAAGAGTAATATCAAAACTGACCCCCGTTTGCTGTGTGAGATTTTGAGCCATCCAATGATAAAGTGCACGCTGGTTGCCTAAATGCGCTTCAACTCCAGTGATCACAAGAAATGCTAAGAGAATAAGCCAATGGTGGGTTGACCACTGTAACTGATTAAAAAATTGTTGAGGCTTTAAAAAAAGTCTGGCGCTTTGTCTCACGTTCCACTCCTTGGGACACACAGGGCCCCGCGGGAATTATGCAAAGTAATGCCACTGTGATTAGGCTCGAAGGCCCCCAGAATGGGTGTCAAATTGTTAGACACTAGGGACGAAAACGGTTTGTATACTGCTAAGACAGCGGTCGTTTTGATCAACAAATTGGACGGGAAGCCACCCAAAAAAGATCAATCATTTCAAGCGTAGACATGTGGTTTGTAACTTGCACTTTAACTCAATCAACAGCAGGTAGATTATGCAACTTAAGTATGTACTTCTTAGTTTAGGCTTAACCATTTTTCTCGCGGGCTGCAACGACGCTCGTCAAGTCGACCCTTTGACTCGCGCTTTAGAGTCAGGCGGGTTTGTAAGTCGGGTTACTAACTCGGTACTTACGCCGAAAATTTCAATTCAATATGATGGCAAGGCCACGGCGACTCAAAAGATGCTTATTCATGGCTCTCAACTGATTTTATCAGGACATCCTTTTGGGTTTTCAAATTGGGATGTGGGTTCAAATCCACTCAACCCACGATTGCAATTTGCTTACGCCATTAACATCAATTCCTTTAGTCCCTTTCCTAGTTGGTTACCGGACTATTATGCTTCGGGCGCCATGGCTGCTATGGGACGCTATGTAGTGTCAAGCGGTGCAGCCGGAACCAGTCTGATTGATATTGGAATTCCAGATAGCTCGCGAGAATTAAGAAGATATCCGGAAAGAAAATTAACGGACACACAAGTTCCACGTGATGAGGACTATGTCTATCGGGCCATAATCACTCATCCGACTGAACCCTACTTTTTTGGGTTTCGTGAACAAGATTTTGTAACCTCGTTAAAAATTGATGGTAACGGTCTAAACTTAACTAAAAAGACTGCGTATGCACGTAACGGAGACAAAGGAACGTGCTGTGTGTTAGGTGGAGCTACTTTTAAAGGAGCTGCCTATGTTGGATTTCGTTCCTCTGTTAGAAAATACGTTTTTGAAACTGATGGAGTTATCAAAGAGGGTGGAGTTTACAACAATATCAATGGAACAAACATCGTAGCAACGAACGACTATCTCTACGTACAACATCAGGCTATACCTGGAAATACTTTGGCATCGGGTATCTATGTTATCGATGGTACCGGTAATTCGGTCATGTACTTACCTATCGTGCCAGTCGCTTTTGCGGTCTCACCCGACAACCGATACCTGTACGCAAATATTGATAACACTAACGTGACTGTCTTTCAGATCAATTGGGGTTATTAGATTAAATTAACGCATGGGCGTTATCAGGTATTCTAGACAAACGTCGGGTCTAATCCTAAAATCTATCCATGCTAAAAATCATTTCGTTATTAGGTCTTTTTGCGTTTTGTTGCCAATCTTGGGCAGCGAAGTTTGAAATGAAAGACTTGGGACAAAGAAACCTCGTTTTAGTGAATTCTGAGGCTCTTGTTGAGCGAACTGTGGCCGTCTCTCATTTTGTTACGGGTTGGATAGAGCTATCTCCAGAGAATGTCGAGACCTTGGCAGGTGAATTTGAGCTAGATGTTCGAACATTAGAGACTGGACTTGAGCTTAAGAACATGCAGATTCGAGATCAGCTTCTCTCATCCAGTGAGTTCCCAGTAGCAAAAATTTCTTTTAACACACCTGTATCGGGGCAAAAACCGAAGCTTACCGATGGAAAACCTTGGAATTCCAAAATAGATGCCAATTTACAGATTAAAAATGTCACCAAGACTATCCCGATCCAAATCAAGCTTGTTTACTTTAAGGAGAATGAAGAATCTCGCCAAAGACTCACTGGAAACCTCTTGAAATTTTCTGCGCAAGTCGAAATTGAGCTCTCTTCGTTTGGTATTGTTATCCCTTCGAAGTACTCCGCTGTGATAGCTAAAACGGTTCAAGTGTCGGCAGATCTCGTAGGCACCGACCGTTTGCCCAATAATGCTTTATCTCTGCCCGAAGGTATTAAAAAGAAGTAGTGACTTTTTAGGTTTGTCCATTGACAAGAATGGTCCTTTTTGGGGCCTGTTCGCTCACAACTTAGGCACTTAATCCTTGGCGCTTCCATTGCAGATGTCGCGTACTGTGAAACGGGGGAGGTCGCTGTGCGCGATACCATAATTGCTATTTTGGTTTTGTTGGGGACAACAACACTTTATTTTTCAGCAAAACAATATCAAAAGAGCCATTCGGTATTGCCTACCTCTTCTAAACTAGTCACCCAAACTAAAACTTTACATCAGGGAGAACATAATGAAAGCGCAAGTCATCGAGGTCGCCAACAAGTTGAATCTGACATCGAAAGTAACGGCTCTGAAGAAGGAAGTTCAAGCTCATTTGAACAAGCTGAAAGCTTCCCTTCAATCTATCAAGATGAAGAGCCCGAACTCTCCAGATCAGCAGTAAACTTGGAGGAAGAAATTGAATCAGAAAGCAACGAGAGCGCAGTAGTTAAACCGAAACAACCGGTCGTCTATGGCGTTCCCGTTGCTTCCTGGCTCAAGCATCAAAAGAATCGTCTAGCTTCAAAAGTCGAAGCTAAAAATCCTACCGGCATGAGGCTTTTCTTCAACTGTATGGAACTTAAAAAAGAAGGAACCGAGCCTCTAAGCCAGCGCGATTGTAAAGAAATCGCCGTCTCACGAGAAAAGTCTCGAGGAGCCGCTTTAATCCAGTAAATCTCAT
>DDPO01000032.1 GCA_002342225.1 Bdellovibrionaceae bacterium UBA2466
TTAAATCAAAAGTTCGACCACCATCATATCTTCGAGCCGATCTTGAAAGAATCGCCGCTAGAAGCAGGAAAAGTGCTATTGATGCCTTTCGTTGGCATGGCGAGAAAGAAGCCCCAAATGCCTCAAAAGACTCAAATGGTTTTCAAAAGAGCGAGTATACTGCATTCTGGGAGCAATTCGGAACAAAACATGAAACCAATTTCCAAATAAATCGTAAACATCCGCTTGTAGAGGCGCTTGCCCAAAACGTGCGCTCCCGGGAGCTTGTAGAGGCTTTTTTAAGGAGCTTTGAAAGACTTTTACCTATTTCAGCTATTCTTCAAGAACCATCGAAAAGTCTAAACGGTTTAAATAGAGCAGTAGACCATGAAGAGGTAAAAATAATATATCAAGCATTTCAGGCGGCAGTCGATGTTTTAGTGAGGGTTGGCACAAATCGTGAAAAAGCATATGAAATAATATTAAGTTGTAGTCCATTCATTGAAATTAAAAATCATCTCGTAAGCCAAGACAAAAATATTAAAATATGATTGAAATCTCTAAAGAAGAAATACTTGATATGGTTTTGAAGTATTTCCACCGTTCGGAAGACAAAATTCCAAACAGGGAATCCATAGAAAACTTAACAGATGAATTTCTAAAAAGCTATCCAAAGGCATCTGAATATAAAGACTGGATCATTTCGCAGGCCCTAAGCATTCTTGTTACAAATATTGGGCAAGCTAAAGAGCTGGTAAATCCTAACGATTATTATGAGTGGCTTGAAAAACATGATAAAAGTAGCTGGTGTTCTTGGCCGCGCCTTAAGGAATATCTCCACGAAGTTTCAAGAAGACCAACGCTAGTTTTAAATGAACTTGATCGTAGCACTGACAGGGTGCTAGAGCTTTTGGGCGATCCTAATCGGCAAGGTCTTTGGGATAGAAGGGGAATGGTAGTAGGGCATGTTCAATCAGGCAAAACTCAGCACTATATTGCTGTTGCGGCAAAAGCAATTGATGCTGGTTACAAGCTAGTTATTATTTTGTCTGGTATTCATGAAAACCTCAGGCAACAAACACAAGAAAGAGTTGAAGAATTAATCACCGGAAAAAACAGTCGAGACCATTTTCAACCATTCGGCGTAAGAAAATTTTCTTTACGGACAGCTCCAAAAAATGGAAATAATACTAAAATACCCGATATTTCTTCACTGACTTCGGTTGAAGGTGATTACGGGGCATCGATAAATAAAACAATAGATGTTGCTCTTGGGACGGTCCCGGTAATTCTTGTAATTAAAAAAAATGTTTCGATCCTAAGAAACCTGTTAAAAACTATTCGGGGGGCAAAAGAACCTTATTCAATAAGGCAATGTCCAACCTTAATAATTGATGACGAGGCCGACCACTCATCGGTCAATACTGCTAAGATCGATGAGGACACGAATCCTACAGCAATCAATGGTTTGATTCGAAAGATCTTGTGGGCCTGCGACAAGGTGGCATTTGTTGGTTATACAGCGACGCCATACGCCAATATTTTTATGGAGGATCAGTGGATTGAGAAAAAGGAGGGCAGAAAAATCGATGACCCAGGTTCCGATCTCTTTCCGCGAGCCTTTATTATAAGCCTCGATGCCCCAACTGATTATATCGGTCCGGATGTGGTATTTGGACACGATGGCGATGAATTAATTGGAATTCCAGCATACAAAGCATTGCCAATGCATGAAAAAGTGTCGGATTCCAACGAATGGCTTCCCTCATGCCATAAGCGAGGATTTAAAATAACAAAGGATTTACCTGTTTCTCTAAAAGAGGCGATTCAAGCATACATTCTTGCGATTGCCGCTCGTGAATGCCTCGGCCAGCAAAATCTTCACTGTTCGATGCTTATTCATGTAACAAGATTTAATGAAACACAGGCACAAGTAACTGCTCAAATTAAAGCATACCTGGAATGCATAACATCAAATCTCGAGCACAGTAAAAAACGTGAAAATAATTTTGAAGAACTAGAAAAGGTCTGGAATAAAATCTTTGAGGAAAAGTTTGATGAGTTTATAATTCATCCATCACAAGCGCTTTTTCCGCTAAAAAAACTTAAGTGGAATGAAGTAAAGCCTAGGGTCTTAGGTGCTTTGCACAAAATTAAGGTAGTGACTGTGAATAGCCGCAGCAAAGATAATTTAGACTTTTCAGGAAATTCTAAAAAAGGTCTTTTTGTAATAGCGGTTGGTGGTGATCGACTGAGTAGAGGCTTGACACTCGAAGGTTTATGCATCAGTTATTTTCTGCGCGGGGCGAGGGCCTACGACACTCTCATGCAAATGGGACGGTGGTTTGGTTACAGGCCGGGATTCACACACCTTTGCAGAGTTTATGCGGAGCAAAGCATTGTAAAAAACTTTAAGCTTATCACTGTAGCTACTGAAGAATTAAGGCAAGAATTTAGTCGAATGAGTTTTTTAAAGCGAACGCCTAGCGACTATGGGTTAAGTGTACGCGAACCTCGAGCCGACCTGATTGTTACTGCCTTAAGTAAAATGAGAAGAGGTCAAACAGTTAAAATACATTTTGCGCGCAGCTTAATTTCAAGCCTTGATATTTCGTATAAAGATTTACCTGAAAATTATAAAGAATTTATCAATCTTGCATCAAGCCTACAAAGTAAATACGGACCTGCTGTTAAAGACAATCGCCATAATTACTTGTGGAAAAACGTTAAGTGGGAATCACTTATTAACTTTATGGCAAATTATAATGCAAATACGAACATCTGTTTATCAAATGAAAATGGCAGAAGTCTTCTTTTTAATTATATCGAGACAGTTCATAAGTATGGAGATCTTTCCAGCTGGACAGTCGCTGTAATTGGAAAACAGGGGGGAGGAAACGTGCAGCCCGGTTTCCCATTTCAGATGATTAAAAGAAATAGGGATAACCAAACTGAAAACCTACGGCCTACGTATTCACTAGATCGTATCCAATTTAAGGGTGTAGCAACAGGCCCAGATGAAACACTCGATCTTTCAGAAGAACAAAGAAACGCTGCGATTAAGGCAAAAGCAGAGGAAAACCTTCGAAGCTTAGCAAGCGCATACAGAGCGCAGCGTGCATCATCATCGGGCTTACTGTGTATTTATCCGATAAACCCAATAGGTCTTTCAGTTCCAACGGATAAGGCTGTTATAGGTATTGCAGTAAGCCTTCCACCTTCAAGGCATGACAAAGGATTTGATTATGTTTGTAGCCCTCAAAAGATGCGTGAAATCTTTGGAGATTTAGCTGAAGACCTCGAGCGAGACTTATCTGAAGAAAATGAGCAATCATAAAATTAATCTTGCAGCAACTTGGAGTGAAATAAGGCAAAAGGTCCCACTTAGCAAATCATCCGCCTTTCTTCAAAAGGTTTTAATAGTAAAGGGTAAATTGTGCATTAGCCTTATTGTTCGACCTTCTGACGGTCTTCCAGGTTTGCTAGTGCTTGTGCCAGAAAAAATCTTCAAGCCTGATTGGAGAAAAGCTGAATTTTACGGTGTAGTTTTTGATTCGCCTCAAAAGGTGGACAATTCGTATGCTCTGCCGATACTACTAAAAGACGAAAAAGCGGAAAAAATTTTTGAAAGTTTAGTTCATGACCTTATTTCTTGTGTGGCACAATATGAAGACGAATCCAAAATCTTTAAATGTCTAAAAGAAAAAATTAGTCTTTGGAAAAGATTTTTTCAAAAAAGAACCGCAAAACTTGATGAAGATCAAACAAAGGGTCTTTTTGGCGAAATATATGTCCTAAACCAAATCGCAAAAACCAGTGGCAATGATTACGCCTTAAACTCTTGGAAAGGACCGATTCCGGAAACATACGATTTCCAACTTGCTAAATACCGTGTTGAAGTAAAAACGTGGTCAAATACGTCTCAGCCACAAATTTATATCTCCGACATAAATCAAATTATTTATGACACAGTAAATCCTCTCTACTTATCTGTTATCCAAATCTCAAAAGACTTAAATGATGGAAAAAATCTTGGAGAGATTGTCGATAAAACACTTTCATTGTTCACGAATAGCCAAAAAGACTTATTCTTATCTCTGCTTTCTGATGCTGGTTATTTAGTCGCACAAAGAGAACTGTATGCAGAAAAATATTCAATTGTTAAACAGGACTTCTATCTTGTAGGCAAAGAATTTCCCCGAATAGAATATAATCAGATTTCCCCTTGTATTTCCTCAGTTAAATACTGTATTAATTTAAACGGCATCTTAGAGTATTTAGTTGAATCGCCCCTATAAAATGCACTCGCATGATATAAATATTAATCAAATTCGTGAGAGAGCGCTTGAGGCGTATGATCTTGAGCAGCCAATGCACCGCAATGAAGCAATCTTCCGATCCATTGCAGAACTCTTAATTGATTGCGGTCACTATACTTTGCCAGAGTGGGCTCCACTGAGTTTTAAAGACGGGAAAAAAAAGCACACTGTTCATGGATATGAAATTGATGAGGAGTTTAATATTTTAACTCTCTTTTACCTTATTGATTCCCATAGCAAGACCCCGCTGTATAATTCATGGACAAGAGAGTTGTGTTCGTCTTCAGAAATTGATTATGCTTTCGAAAGTCTTGAATCAATAGCAACATTAGCATCAAATATTATTCAGCCCGCTGATGATTCGGATCCAGCATCTGAAATGTGTGATTTGTTGCATCAATTTGCTTCACAGGGAAAAAATCGTATCAGCATCTGCATTCTTACAACAGGTGAACTTTCTAAAGAAGGTTGGAAACGTAGCGATCGAGCAAACTTTCATACATCAGTTTGGGATTCCTTTAGGATCTGTAACGCACTAAAGAGTAGTACAGAGCAATTATCTATTTCATTTGAAAAATACGGAGGGATCGATTGCCTTCTTGATGAAAAAGACTTTTTAGCTATGCAAAACAAAAAAACTGCTGTTCTTTTAGGTAAAATGCCAGGGGAATGTCTTGCAGATCTTTATTTCGATCATCGCACAAGATTACTACAACAAAATATTCGAGCATTTCTTAATTTTAGCGGGAAAATTAACAGGGGCATTCGAGACACCATCAAAAGCGAGCCCGATCGTTTCTTGTCCTATAATAACGGAATCGCAGCGACGGCAAGCGAAGTTATTTTAAAAAAACAAACTGATAACGTTTACAAGCTTATCTCCGCAAAAGACTTCCAAGTAGTAAATGGAGGCCAAACAACTGCGGCTCTAATGCATACGCGACTCGATAAACTTTCAGACCTCTCAAATATTCAAGTTGCAATGAAGCTTACAGTTGTGAGTCCTCAGGAACTTGAAAACCTCGTCCCCAAAATATCCCGTTTCGCCAACTCCCAAAACAAAATTCAAGATGCTGATTTTGCTTCTAATCACCCATGGCTTGTTCGGCTTGAGGACCTATCTCGTAAAACCGAAGCACCAAAAGATGATAAATCAAATGGACAGCCGATTACGTGGTATTTCGAACGTGTAAGAGGTCAATTTAATGTTGATCTTTCCAGGTGTAAAAGCCCAAGCCAAAAAACGTTTTTTAGATCACGATCACCAGCGAGATGTAAGTTTGATAAAACATCTTTAGCATCCGTGATAATGGCATGGGAGGGGGAACCAACAATTGTAAGCCTTGGAAGGCAAAAATGCTTCGGAGCATTTATGAAAAAACTTTATGCGCTTAAAGAGTCTAAAAACGTAAAAGAAGAAATTTTGCCTTCCGCAACTGACTTTAAAAAAATATCAGTTTTACATATTTTAAAAAGGGAAGCCGGCCAAATATGTAAAGAGTTGGACATAAGCACGATACGGTCAACTGTAATAAATTACAGCATTGCGTTTTTCTCCTACGAAACCAAAGGCAAGCTTCCTTTCGAAGAAATATGGAAAAATCAGAAAACACCCGATAATTTATATAAAAACCTTAGATTAGTAATAAGGGGTGTAGAAAAAATATTACATCGCGAAGCAGCAGAAAAAAAGCAAATTGTTACAGAATACGCAAAAAAACAAGAATGTTTTAAGACAATAATTGAATCATCCATTGAAATGGACCTAAAGTCTTGTTCAGGATGGTCATCATTTTCTATATCGGAAATGCTGAATAACATCGAACAAAAAGAAGAGGCTGAAATATTTGTCCGATTTACCGAACAGGAGTGGATAAAAATTTCTCGGGCACTTGAAAAAAAGACACGCAACAACGCTTTTGCTTCAATGGCAAAAGAGATGGCAAAAACAAGCAAGCAAAAGAAAAAACCAACCGCAAAACAAAGCAGAATCCTTGCAAAGTGCCTTCTTTTGCTAAGAGAAAAAGGTGTTTCGGGCGTGGGAATTGAGAAAGTGCTTCCAACTGAGTGGAATAATCTCGAAAAAATCGCCTTACTTGAAAAATGAGCAGATATAAACCGATACAAGTAGTCGATATCTTCGCAGGGCCTGGTGGCTTGGGCGAAGGCTTTTCCTCCTTTATGGATCGAGGTGCGCGCAGATTCGAAATCGCCCTTTCAATTGAAAAAGACTCATTTGCAAGGAAAACTCTTTTACTGCGATCTTTTTTCCGAAAACTAAGCCCCACTAAAAGGAAAACTATTTATAAATACTACATAGATACAAAACCGGAAACACTGAGCCAACTCGCGTTAAATAACCCAAAAGAATGGCTTTCAGCCTGCCAAGAGGCTGTTCAACTTGAATTAGCGCCAGAAACCCGAAAAAAAACGAATGAATTAATAAAACAAAGAGTAAATAAAGAGAATCCTTGGGTTTTAGTTGGTGGCCCCCCTTGTCAGGCATATTCACTTGTCGGAAGAGCGCGAAGATCAAGGGAGGCGAGGCAATTATTTGAAAGCGATAAGAAGCATACTCTTTACCAAGAGTATCTTCATATTCTGAACAACTTTAAACCGCCCGTATTCGTAATGGAAAATGTTAAAGGAATCCTATCGGCAACTTATAGTGGCGAGCAAATATTTCAAAGAATATGCAACGACCTAGCCGATCAAGGTTACAGGCTGTATTCTCTTACCGGCGAATCTGCAATCGATTTATCTGGCAGGTGGTTAACAGAATCCTTTGTTGTTCGTGCTGAAAAATACGGTATTCCTCAGGCTAGGCATAGGGTATTTATTCTTGGAATTCGTGATGATCTAAAAGTTAAACCAGCAAGTTTAACACCGAAAACGATGCAAATATCAATTGACCAAGCTTTGGAGGGAATCCCTTCCTTAAGAAGTAGGCTTTCAACCTCTGATACATTTCGAAAATGGCTTGAAGCTCGGAACACTGGCCTTTCCCTTGCAGGAGAAAGCATGAAAAACTCAATTGCAGACTTCTTTGGTAGTGAGTTTGTAAACTGCAAGCCACTTCACGGCTTTTTTCTTTCTGACAAAAATATGCCTGGCCTGCCTAACCATGAGGCTAGATCTCATCTGACTAAAGATATTCAACGATATGCATTTGCGTCTGCCTATGCTTTTAAGACCGGCAAAAGCCCAAAAGTAACTGAATTCCCGGACTTATTAAAACCAGATCATAAAAATATCTGCTCCGACCAAGTTCCATTCACCGATAGATTTAAAGTCCAAATGTTTGGAAAACCTAGCAGCACAATTACATCACACATTTCGAAAGACGGACATTACTATATTCATCCAGACTTTAAGCAGGCCAGAAGTCTTACAGTTCGAGAAGCTGCTCGTCTTCAAACATTTCCTGACAACTACCGCTTTGAAGGACCGAGGACGGAGCAATATAAGCAGGTTGGAAATGCCGTGCCACCAATTCTTGCTAAGCAAATAGCTAAGCTAGTCCACGATTTAATCTAAAAGGCTAGTCACTCTTTTTAGCCAAATACCAAACCTTTGTTTCCTCATTTTGTTTTACGGCGCCTTCATTTTCTAGAAATGCAAGAACCGTGCGGCTTATGTGACCTTCATGGCCTTTGTGGCCTTGGTAAATTCCCAGTGTTCTTCCAATTTCTGCATTTGAGAGGCCTTGAGGATTCTTTGATAAAAGGCTATGCACTGCTCCCTTCAGCCCGGCAAGCGCAATTTGGGCCTTCAGATAATCGTCAGTTTCCATGGCATTAAGTATGCATAAACAAATATGTTCAAAAGACATTTTTTCTTTGGCAAAAAGGTCTTGGGTCATGTCCCGGAT
>DDPO01000177.1:0-6206 GCA_002342225.1 Bdellovibrionaceae bacterium UBA2466
GCAATCCACAAAATCATCGATACCCTGCAGCCCAAATATAAGAGTGGTCTCGAGGTGAGAAGAGGTAGCGCTGTTATATTAAATAATGGTGAAGAGGCTAAGTGGAGCGAAGTCGTCTATGGAGTGGATTCAGTCGATATATTTGTTGAAAATAAGAAAGTTTCTACTGTTGAGTTGAAATCTCGCAGTGAAATTCAAGAGACTACATTAGCCATTCCAAATTTAAAGAAAGAATGGGGTGACCAGCCTGTCACGTTAGTTGGTAAAAAAGATGGGCAGCAAGTCTTTCGAGTTGTTCGAGATCTCATGTGGCGGGGAGATTATGCTGAGGTTCCGGTAGATGGCTTAAATATCGAACCCGAAACCGACAAGACAGATCCTCTTCACATAGTTACTTTGAAAGGTAAAACTCAGGAAGGTTGGCAGTTTGTCGGGGATAAATTAAGAGTAGGGAAGGGAGACCACTACGAAAACAACCTCCTGACCCGAGCTTTTTTGCCTTTGCAGTTGAAAAAACAAACTGGAAGATTGGTACTAGATATTAGCTTAAAAGCTGAAGACGAGAATGATTCTCTTAGAATTTACTTCTCGAATCCTGATACTTTTGAGCGAGTTCATGTTTTTGCGGGTTCGTCTTTGCCTGAGCAAAAAGGTGTCAGTATTCCTCTACCAGAAGAATGGGACCGAGCCGATGTTGTGTTTGAGTTCGAAAGCGATGAGAACTGGAACATGACTGGCCCCGAGATCGCTAATATTAAAATCATTCAGTAAGACTTAGTTTATCCAAAAAGGCTGGCAATGCCGTAAGCAGCGCCGGCCGCAATCGCTCCAATAGTCAGTGTCTGAAATGCACTTTTCCATGGGGTGGCGACCGTAAATCTTCCTTTCACGTAACCAAATACAAAAAGTGAAGCTAACGTAAGAATTACAGAAAGCTCAAGACCTGCTTTGGGTGAACTTGAGAGAAAGTAAGGGGAAAGAGGAATAAGCCCCCCTAAAATGTAGGCTATTCCGATGGTGAGAGCACTTTTAAGAGCCCGTCCCGAATCGGGACGCTCAAGACCAAGCTCAAATTTCATCATAAAATCAACCCACCGGTCTTGGTCGGCTCTTATAGCATTTACTAGGGTAGTCACAGTGGACTCATCTAAATTGTAACTTCTAAAAAGGCTTGCTACTTCTTCCGCTTCAACCTCAGGAATCTCTTCTGTCTCCCGAACTTCTCTTTTTCTTTCGGAGTCAAAATGGTGGAGTTCCGTACGAGCTGCCAAGTAACCACCTAAGCCCATCGCGATTGCGCCAGCTGCAATTTCAGCAAGTCCAGCTGTGACGATGAGCTGGTTGTTGGCGACGGCTCCAGATAGTCCAGCAGCTAGGGCAAAAGGAACGGTGAGACCATCGGACATTCCTATTACCATGTCTCTCAAGGTTTCCGATGCGTTAAAGTGTTTTTCATCATGCGTATGTGCAATCATAGGGTTCCTTGATACCAAGTTTTGAATGTTTTTTAAAGGTCTGAAGATTGCAGCCTAGATGCACCAGTGCTAGATTCCGAGAAGGGTTATGGCAATCAGGGATATTAAAATTTGCGTGGCAGGGTTACTTTTGGGTTGGGCCTTGCCGGTTTTGGCTGGCGCCGCCCAGCTCTCTACTGAACTCTCGGGCTTAGAAGAAGAAACGGTACAATCCAGAATTGAGAAATTCTATCGGAACTTCAACCCCAGAGTAATGATTGAACAAATTCAAAAGTTTGAAGCTCGAACTGGATTTCCATCAAAAAGACAATCTCGCATTGATTTTCGAAATCATCAGGTCAAACGCCAGTCGAAATTGCGTGGAAAATTAAATTCTTGGTCGAATATTGAACCAAGCGATCGAGTCGAGGATTTAGTTGAAACCTATATTCCAAAAGATGAGATTGACCGCAATCTTGATCACTTGCCTGTAAAGGGGGAAGTTTCTGGAGACTACTGGTCTGGTGACTATTGGAGTATGAATTGGGGCCTAACCTCCTACCGATACAGCACCGGCAAGAAATTTAAATTGTACAAAAACGCCATTGAAGCCTATCTCCAGCCTGACGAATGGATTGAACGTTTGGGAAAAACTAATTTGACGGAACTTGCAAGAGAAGTTGAGCTTTGGTCTCCTGCGGAGAAGTATGATCTGTTAGTAGGTGATAACAAATTTACTTTAACTCGTGAGCAAAAAAGTGAAGGGGCAGATTTTGTTCAATCTGACGGAAAAGTTGAAGATTGGTTTGGTATTTGCGACGGTTGGTCTCCCGCCTCTATTTTCGTGCCTGCTCCTAAGAAGATTGTGAAAACAAAAGCTCTGGGTGGGGTCGAGATTACATGGTTACCTGATGATATTCGAGCTCTAGCGAGTCTTGCTTGGACCAACGGGGATTATAGTCACAATCTCGTGGGGCGCAGATGCGATACCATCAATCCTAAAACTTATAAAAATGGTCGAATTTCGGAAACTGAATGTGCCGATAGCAATCCAGCCACCTTTCACTTAGCGCTCACTCATATGATCGGACTCAACAAAACTCCTTTTATCATGGATGCAACCTTTGATGCTGAAGTGTGGAATCAGCCGGTGTTGGCTTATGAGATCAAATATTTTAATCCTCGATATCCCAAACAAAAAAGCAGCAATTTTAGGGATGTTCTTGTCCCTTATGATGAGCACTTCAAGAGAAAGGATCGTTTTCAAAAACCCCTTACTCGAGGTTATCGAAAACAAAACAAGTACTTTGATGGGGGAGTAACAGCTATCGTCGGAGTACAGGCAACCGTAGTTTACTTGGTTGAATATCAAGCCGAGTTTCATCTTCAGCCGCATGAAAATATAACTGAGAGAGTTACTTATACTTATGATCTTGAGCTACATGATAAAAATGGAGCTTTAATTCCAATGGGCGGAGAGTGGCACGAAAATACCCACCCCGATTTCTTTTGGGTCCCTAAAAAAGATACAGTCGCTACAGCAAAATGGGATTTAAAAATGCCCGAGCTCAATATTCAGGCCGAACCCAACGATGCACTGACGTCAGTGGCCAGACAATCATCTAAAGAGGGCTATCCACTATGCTCTGTCGTTGAGGCGTTAGTGAAAGAGTCTAGCGAAAGTACACTTTACCGTTGTCGACGAGAGAATTAGAATCCTCTTAAATATTGTGGGGGTATTAATCCTGCTTCGACCCGATTCAAGTATTGAGCTGCTTGGATAGGCCAATAAGGATTTCGGAGTAATTCTCGAGCGAGCAGAACCATATCCGCTTGCTCTTTATAGATCAAATTGTTAGCAGCTTTGGGCTCAGTAATTAGACCAACAGCAGCAGTATCTATATTGGCCTTTTTCTTAATTTCCTCAGCTAGAGGAACTTGAAAATGTTTTTTGACAGGGATTTTGATGTTCGGAGCAATCCCACCCGAACTGCAATCGACAAGATCGACTCCCAGTTTTTTTAACTCCATTGAAAGGAAAATCGAATCGGTAATGGTCCATCCTCGATCGTCCCAATCCGTGCAAGAAATTCGGACAAATAGAGGGAGATTTAAAGGCCATTCAGTTTTTACAGCTTCCACGATTTCTAGAAGAAATCGAATGCGATTATCAAAAGAACCGCCATAGCAATCGATGCGATGATTGGAAATAGGAGAAAGAAAACTATGGATTAAATAGCCATGGGCCGCGTGAATTTCTAGAATCTGAAAACCAGCTTCCAAACTTCTTTTTGCAGCTAGTTTAAAATCATTCGCGACTTTCAATATCTCATCATGAGAAAGAGCGTGGGGAGTGGCGTAATCATCACCAAAAGGTACTGCCGAAGGGCCTACGATTTGCCAGCCACCCTCGTCCGACTTCAAAGATTTTTCTAAAACCCAAGGTACTCCTCGGCTTGCTTTTCGTCCCGCATGTGCGATTTGAATAGCGGGAACTGAACCTTGGCTTCTGATAAAGTCGGTAATTTGTTTTAGCTTAGGGATGTGGGAATTTAAGTAAATGCCATTATCTTGAGGCGTAATTCTCCCCTCAGGACTAACTGCAGTGGCTTCCATCATCACCATCCCTGCCCCACCTGTGGCTCGGGTACCCAAATGAACCAAATGCCAATCACTAGCGTGCCCATTTTCCGAGGAGTACTGGCACATGGGTGAAACCCCAATTCGATTTTTCATAGTGACAGATTTAATAGTGTAGGGATCAAATAACTGGGGCATTGAGATTCCTCCGAATGGCAGTTTCCCACGTTTTGATAGAAGGTCAATAGCTTGGATTTGGTAGCAAAGCTGCTACAATTTCTTAAAAGTTTTGAAATAGGAGATTTTCATGGATCCATTTTTAAAAGCAGCAATAGAAGAAGCTGAACTAGGACTCAAAGAAGGAGGAATTCCCATTGGTTCGGTGTTGGTAATCGGAAATAAAATAGTGGGTCGAGGGCATAATCGAAGAGTTCAGAAAGGGAGTGCCATTCTTCATGCAGAGATGGATTGCTTGGAAAACGCCGGTCGCCTGAAAGCAAAAGATTATCAGAAGGCAATACTTTACTCCACACTGTCTCCGTGTGACATGTGTAGCGGTACTGCACTTCTTTATAAAATTCCAAGGATTGTTATAGGAGAGAACAAGACTTTTCAGGGGCCTGAGTCTTATACACGTAGTCGCGGAATTCAGCTTGAGATTTTGCAAGACAAAAGATGTATTGAAATCATGGAGAAGTTTATCAAGGAACGTCCCGAGCTATGGAATGAGGATATCGGAGTTTAGGAACTCTGGCGTTGCAATAGGTAGTAAGATCCGCCAGAGACAGCAAAGCCCACAAACCAAGCGTAGTGATAAAGTCCTGAGATTGCTGCTGGGAATGTAGATGTTGGTAGAACCTTAATCGTCGTCAAGAAGCCAGGAATGTTGGGTACGATACCTAAAAATAGCGAGATAATGGCATTAGGATTAAATCCGTTCTTGTACCAGTACCGTCCAGATTCCGTATAAAGTTCATCAACGACCAGAACTGTTTTTCTTAAAATAAAATAATCAACACTCAAAATGCCACCGATGGGTCCCAACAAACTTGAATAAGCAATAAGCCAAGTAAAGATATAACCATTCGGATCTGAAACAAGTTTCCAAGGAAAAATGATAGCGCCCAAAATGCCAGTGATGTATCCCCCTTTTTTAAAGTCGATTTTTGAAGGAGCAAGATTTGCGAAGTCATTCGCTGGGCTCACAATATTTGCCGCAATGTTAGTTGCGAGAGTAGATAGTGCTACAGCTAGCATAGCGAATGAGACTAAAATTGGAGAATTAAATTTACCTGCGAGATCGACCGGATCCCAAATGGTTTTACCATAAACGATGGTCGTTGCGCTGGTCACGACAACACCGATGAATGCAAAAATAGTCATCGAGGGAGGAAGACCGATGAGTTGACCTAGAGCTTGAGCTTTTTGTGATTTAGCGTAGCGAGTAAAGTCCGGAATATTTAGTGATAGAGTTGCCCAAAAGCCAACCATTCCTGTGAGTGCTGGAAAGAAGAAGGCCAGAAAATCTTTCGTAGTCGAAAATTTAGAAGGTTGCGATAGGATGGGGCCTAATCCGTTAGCAGCAGATAAAGCCCAGAGTAAAAGAGCTCCCGCAGCAGCAGGTAAGAAAATGGCCTTAAAGAGTAGAAGCTTTCGGATGCTGTCGATTCCGAAATAGACAACAAGCATATTAATGAGCCAAAAAATCAAAAAAGTAATAGCCGGACCCGTCTCAAGTCCCCAAGAGGTTGGAAAAATAGGAGGAAGAGTTGCAATACCTGGAAGCCAAAGCTTAATAGCTTGGTAGATCGCATATCCACCAATCCATGTTTGGATTCCAAACCAACCACAGGCCACAATTGCCCTTAGCATGGCCGGAATATTTGCTCCCAAAACTCCGAAGCTTGCTCTCGAAAAAACTGGAAAGTTGATACCGTACCTAGCCCCAGCATCTCCATTTAACACCATGGGGATCACAACAATGGCATTTCCCAAAAATACGGTAAAAATAGCTTGCCACCAATTCATTCCGCCTTCGATGAGCGAACTTGCAATCATGTAGGTGGGAATACAGAGGCTCATACTGATCCAAAGAGCGGCATAATTCCAAGTGGTCCAAATTCGCTTTTCCTTTGGAACTACATCAAGATCTTCATTCGAGTATTTCATGTT
>DDPO01000177.1:6237-6755 GCA_002342225.1 Bdellovibrionaceae bacterium UBA2466
TGAAGCTCATAGGGAAATGGTTGCTTTGAATCGTAAAGACTCATGCAGTCAGGGACAGGACAAACAGCAACACACAAATTACATCCAGTGCAGTTGTCATAAATGACTTCGGCAACCTTTCGAGTTCCTTGAGTTCTATTCGGATCAGGGATGGACTTAAGTTTCAGAGCATCGTACCCAGCATCATCGCAAGCGACTACACAGATATTACATCCTGTACATGTCTCCTCATTAACTTTGACTTTTTCTGAGCTCGATTTCTTTAAAAGTGTTTCGAAACTTGTAACTCGTTCATAGAGCGTTCCGATCAATTCTGAGGCCCTAGCGATGCCCATTTCAGACATGTATTTTTCCAGCCCTCTGTTCATTCCATCAATTATTTTAAAGCCACGAATCATGACTTCCGTGCAGACCTGAAGTTGCTCTGCGCCCATGAGTAAATACTCAACTCCCTCAGTCCAAGAGGAGATGCCGCCACACCCGGAGATGGGTAGTCCTGTTGCCTGTTTACACTCAGC
>DDPO01000177.1:6787-25791 GCA_002342225.1 Bdellovibrionaceae bacterium UBA2466
GTGTAACCATTGACTGAAAGGTGCGGCTCCTTTTTATATATGTCGATCCCGATAATTCCGTTTACGGTATTAATCACTGTGATTGCATCGGTTCCGGCGTTTTTAGCTGCGGTGGCCATCATTTTGATATTAGTCACATTAGGTGTGAGTTTTGTCATGATGGGCACTTTGCTCATGGATTTGGCGGTTTTTACTATATTGGTGATGATCACCGGATCCTGTGAGCATACGGCTCCCATGTCTCTCTCGGGCATCCCATGCGGGCAACCTAAATTGAGTTCGATGGCATTAACACCGACTTTATTCATTTCTTCAACAAGCTTTGCCCAAGCATCCATGTCATGTCCTGGTGCCATGATAGAGCCGATAATCATTTTCTTGGGGTATCTTTTTCTTAAGATCTTTAATTCATCAAGCCAAACCGATAATCGTCTATCCGTGATAAGTTCGATGTTTTGCATCGCTATTTCGCGATTCCACTTTTTCATGGTTTGAATTCTTGGGGCCACATTGATGATCGGCTCCTCAACCGGACCGACGGTTTTCATGATGGCCGCTGCCCAACCTTTATCGAAAGCCGAGGCCATAAGTTCCCCCGTCGCTGTCGGAGGTGCAGAGGCCAAACACCAAGGATTTTCCATCTCAAAACCTAAAAATGGCAGTCTTAAATCACTCATTGCCTAACACTCCAAAACTTCTTTATGGTTTCATTTTAGATTTTGCTTCGTAGAAGCTCTCATCTAAAACTTTCAAAATCTCGTCACAATTCTCTCGAGTAATCGAAAGAGGTGGTGCGATTCGAAGAACATTGCCAAATAGCCCACCTTTGCCGAATAAAATGCCCTTGTTTTTTGCGATTTCCATGACTTCGACGGTTTCCGTGGTTGCATGTTCTTTAGTTTCCCTATCTCTAACGAGCTCAATACCCATCATGAGTCCTCGACCTCGCACGTCTCCAATCCACGGATGTTTTCTTTGCAAAGTCTTGATACCTTCCATGAGGTAATGACCCATGACCTTTGCATTTTGAATGAGTTTCTCTTCTTTAATGATCTCTAACGTAATTTTTGCCTGGGCTGTTTGGAAAGGATCTCCTCCAAAAGTGTTGAAGAAGAGTTTGCCAGCAAGTGGTGTTGAGAGTTCGCTTTTCATGATAGCTGCGCCGATCGCGGCTCCATTTCCTAACCCTTTGGCCATGGTGATGATGTCAGCATCAATGCCCAGCTCTTTCGTCAAAAAATATTCTCCTCCACAACGGCCAACACCGGTTTGAACCTCATCACTGATGTACTTACCACCATAGTTGTGAGCGATCTTAGCAGCTTCGTGGAAGTATTCTTTGGGAGGAGAAATAAATCCCCCCACACCCATAACTGGCTCTGCAATAAATGCGGCAATTTTTCCATGTGTTGAGGTTTGGATCGTTGTCTCAATATTTTTAGCACATTCTAAATTACAGCTTTCGGGTTTTTTGTTGAAGGGGCAGCGATAGCAATAAGGTTCCATGGCTGAAGTCACTGAAGCCATCGGTTGTCCTTTGAACCTCCAAGTGTGATGACCACAACTTGAAAGAGCCGCTGCAGTTCCACCGTGGTAGCTATGCCTTAGATTCACAATGACCGTTTCCCCAGTTGCATTTCGAGATGCCATGAAAGCGAGCTCGTTCGCTTCACTTCCAGAATTGGTAAAAAAAGCCTTGTCGATTCCGTTTGGGGCCTCTTTCAAAAGATCTTCTGCAAGATTCGTAACATGTTCATTTAAAAAAAGTAGCGTGGTGTGTTGAATCTCATCATTTTCGATCATGCTAAGAAGCTTCTGCTTAATCTTCGGGTGATTGTGGCCTGCAGAAATACAAACAATTCCCCCTATACAATCAAGATAAGTGCGGCCTTCTTGGTCATAAACATACTGACCCTTGGCTTTAACGAGCTGAACAGGGGTTTTAAAATAATGAACAGCGCTCGCAATGAGGTGTTTTTTTCGCTTCTCTAAAATGGTTTCATTCGATTGCGGCATAATATCTCCTATTAAAGGTCGGTCATTACTGAATAGGTTTCGGGTCTTCGGTCACGATAAAATTGCCACAGATCTCGAATCTCTTTTACTTCATCTAAGTCAATCTCAGTGACTAGTAACTCATCTTTGTCACGAGAAGCTTGGTTAAGAATTTTCCCCTTTGGGCTAACTACGTACGATTGCCCATAAAATTCCCCAATATTCCATGGAGCTTCTGTACCTACTCGATTAATTGCAGCAACAAAATAGCCATTAGCGACGGCGTGAGCAGGTTGTTCAATTTCCCACAAATACTCGGAGAGACCGGCTACAGTCGCAGAAGGGTTGAATACAATCTCAGCACCATTCAGTCCTAAGCATCTTGCACCCTCAGGAAAATGGCGATCATAACAAATGTAAACTCCCACGTTTCCGTAGGCGGTTTTGAAAACAGGATATCCGAGGTTTCCTGGTTTAAAGAAAAATTTCTCCCAAAACCCTTTCACTTGGGGAATATGATTTTTTCGATATTTTCCAAGGTATTTACCATCCGCATCGATGACAGCAGCGGTATTGTAATAGACACCTGTGATGTGTTCTTCGTAGATAGGTACTACGATCACCATGTTATGCTTCTTGGCGTATTCCTGCATCAATTTGGTTGTGGGGCCGTCTGGAATTTGTTCAGTGAGACCATACCATTTGGCATCCTGAGAAGGGCAAAAGTAGGGACCTGTAAAGATCTCTTGCATGCAGAGCATGTTAACCCCTCTTTTACCAGCTTCATCGATGTATGCGATGTGGGCATCTAGCATCGCTTTTCGATGCTCTTCACAGCTTTTTTCTGCAGGAGCTTTAGTTCCCATTTGTATAAGACCGACTTTTACTTTTCTTGCCATGGCTGTCTCCTTAAAAAGTTAAATTAAATTGTGCTGAGAAAATGGTTTTCTCGGCAAATATCTTCCAAAACCCTTTCCAATCAAAGCCTTCCCATTATCGATGGCTAATGTACCTCTTAAAAATACACTTCTCACTTTTCCAGTGACTTCCCACCCTTCGTAACTCGAGTAATCACATCGCATGTGCTGAGTGTCTTTCGAAAGAACATGTTTTTTCTTGGGATCGAAAATAACAAGGTCAGCATCACTGCCGACAGCGATAGTTCCCTTTTGCGGGTACAGACCAAAAATTTTTGCAGGGGCTGTACAGTTTATGGAAACATATTGATTTAAAGAGATTCTGTCTTTAAGAACCCCTTCCGAAAACATGAGTTCCATTCTGTTTTCGATACCAGGGGCCCCGTTTGGAATTTTTGAAAAGTCTTGGAGTCCCATCTTTTTTTGATCCATACAAAATGGGCAGTGATCTGTGGCCACTGTGTGCACTAAATTTTGATTGATACCGTTCCAGAGGGCCTCTTGATCTCGTTTCTTTCTAAGAGGTGGGCTCATGACCCATTTTGAACCCTCAAAGTTAGGAAGATCGTACAGAGAGTCATCGAGGAGTAAATACTGAACACAGGTCTCAACAAGGACTTGCTGATTCCGTTTAGTCGCCTCTCGCACACGATTCAAGGCCCCTTCACACGTCATATGAACGATATAAACGGGGTGGTTTCCTGAAAATGCAAGATCAAGTGCTCTTCCGGTCGCTTCAGATTCAGTGATTTCGGGACGTGTTAACGCATGGTAACGAGGAGTTAAGTTTCCTGCTTCGCGGCTAGCTTGAACTAAAGAATCGACTAAATCTCCATTTTCCGCATGAACGGTAACAAGACCGCCCCATTTCTTACACTCGTTCATTAGGGCTATCATCTGTTGATCATCGATCATGATGGCCCCTTTGTAGGCCATGAAGGTTTTAAAAGAGGTAACCCCTTCTTTCTGTATAAGCTCTTTGATCTCCTTGGCTGTCTCTTTGTTAAAATCGATCACAGCCATATGGAAAGCATAATCGGCTACGGCTTTTCCTTTTGCTTTTTCATGCCAAGCTGCAAGTCCTTCTTTGAGGCTTTTTTTCTTACTTTGAAAAGCAAAGTCAATAATCGAAGTAGTTCCTCCGTGGAGGGCTGCTAGAGTTCCCGTTTCGAAATCATCGCTGGAGAAAGTTCCCATGAAGGGAAGATCGAGATGGGTGTGGGCATCAATACCACCCGGAAAAACGTAACAACCGGTTGCATCGCATTCGCTGTCCGCTTTCTCAGAGATGTTTCGGCCGATAGTTTTTACCTTTTCGTTCTCAATTAAAATATCTGCATTGAAAACATCAGTCGCAGTAACAACAGTTCCATTTTTAATAAGTGTTTTCTTCATTTTTTTACCAAATATTTGAATCCTTATTCCATCTTTGAATCGTCACTTTAGTGTCGGTAAAAAACTGAACACCACTTTGTCCGTGCGCTTTAATATCGCCAAAAAAAGAATCTTTTGCTCCACCAAAAGAGAAGAAAGACATGGGTGCTGGAACTCCAATATTAAGACCCAACATTGCAGGAGCAGCTTCATAACTAAATTGTCGAGCTGCAGCGCCTGAGCTTGTAAAGAGCGATGCCGTGTTGGCAAAAGGTGAACTATTTATCCATTGAATTGCTTCATCGAGGGATTTTACCTTCGCTAAACAAACAACAGGGCCAAAAATTTCCTCTTGAGCAATTCTCATTTGGGGCCGCACTTCACCAATAACTGTGGGTTTTAAAAAATACCCTTTGCTATTGTGATTTCTTCCATCAAGTAAAAGCTCAGCTTTTTCATCGATAGCCGACTGTATAAGGCCTTTAATTCGAGCGACGGATGCTTTTGAAATGACGGGCCCCATTTGGGTTCTGGGGTCTGAACCATCTCCTACAATCATATCGGAAGCAGCTCGAAGCATCTGTTTTTTAACTTCGTCATAAGTGTTGCCAACACAAAGAATAACAGAACCGGCAAGACATCTTTGCCCGGCACACCCAACGATAGATTCCAAACAGGTTTTGACTGAAGTTTCTAAGTTGGCATCCGGCAGCACTACCATGAAATTTTTAGCTCCGCCGAGAGCTTGGACTCGTTTTCCATGTGAAGTTGCGAGTTGGTAGACATGTTTTGCAACCGGAGTGGAACCCACAAAAGAAACCCCTTTAATATCTGGGTGGCTACAGAGGGAGTTTACAACCTCTTTCCCACCGAGAACCAAATTCATCACTCCCTTGGGAAACCCAGCCTTCTCAATCAGCTCAAAGATCTTAATTTGAGTGAGGGGAACTCTTTCGCTGGGCTTTAATACGTATGTATTTCCAGTAGCTACAGCAAACGGCCAAAACCAAAAAGGAACCATTGCTGGGAAATTAAACGGAGTGATACCTGCAAAGACTCCCATAGGTTGCCTGAGCGACTGACAATCAATACCTGTTGCGATGTCTTCAAAACTTTGTCCCATCATAAGAGTTGGAATGCCACAGGCAGTCTCAACCATTTGAATACCTCGTCGAACATCACCTCGAGACTCGACAAGGGTCTTTCCATGCTCTTGAGTGCAGAGTCTAACTAAAGTTTCGAAGTTTTCTTCAAGTAGGGTTTTTAATCGAAAAAGATATTGAGTTCTGTCGATCGCTGGTGTTTTGCGCCAGGTCTTAAAAGCCTCTTTTGCAGCTGTAACAGCTTTGTCGACATCTTTTGTTGTTCCAAGTGGTGATAGAGCTAGAACTTCTTCCGTGGCTGGATTGATGACCTCGATCGTTTCAGTTCCAGTCGAAGCAATCCACTCTCCATAAATATAATTTTTTATCATTGATGTCCCCTGTGACCTAAGAATCTTCAGAGGGGAAACTTAACACTAACAGGAGGGGCTTTGCCAAGTATTATCGAGAGGAGCGCCGTGTTAAAATTAATCTCTGAGCGGCATTAATGGAACAAAAACCTGAGGGGAAATGGAGTGATTGATTGGAAGAAAATGAGTCTTAAATCCTTCTGACCGAATATGTTGGGCTCGGTGGATTTCATTGCATTGTCCGGAAAAAATATAGCTACCTGATTTTTTATCGAGCTTTAAGTTGAATAAAGTTGCTAATTCAATCATGACATTATCTATCGTTTTGGGTTCGATGTTGCTTCCGAACTCACCAAATCCCCAGTCGATCATCCTATCTGCACATTCACCTGGCATGAGATAGCTAAATCCCCCTAATTGATTTTTTAGTTCTTTAAGAAGGTCTCTGAGCGGAACCGCTTGAGCCAGCACAGAAATCACTTTGGTATGACTGTCATCTACAACAACTTCCAAATATCCGCCTAACGGTTGAGAGAGAGCAGTTTTATAAAACATGGAACGGCCCCGAGCTCTCACTCTGCCATTCAATTGCCCAATGATTTCAGAAACAGCATTTTGAAGAGGGTCTCGTATGTCATCGTTGGAAGTTAATAAGAATACAAGCTCATTACCGTTCGACTTAATCTCATATCGTACATTTTCTAGACCTGGAAAAGAAACAATTCCATGATCAAAACGATCTCGCACGATTTTTTGAGACCTATCAAGTAACAAATTGTTTTCTTCATAAACAGCCATTTGAATAGCTGAGAGAAACTGAGTTTCTGGGTTCAATGAGTCTGCAAAGCTATTAAAACTCATTAACGAGCCAAAAATAAGTGCGCAGATTTTTCTCATTTACTCCTCGTGGTTTCAAATTCAATAGACTGTAGTAGTTCAGGTTGAAGGTAGTGAACTTTGACTCCATTTTTGTTTTCTAGGCGAATTTGCGCTAATGGAGGTGGCTGAGAAATATTGTTGTTCTCTTTAGGATCATTTTGTTGAGTCATGACAACAGAAATAACTATGGCGGCTAGAGCTATAGAAACAGCTCCTCGAAATAACCAGCCCCCATTAAACAAAATACCTGTAAGGTTTTTAACTTGTCTGGTTTCATTCAGCTTCCAACCCTTCAAGATGAGTGTTTCATCTTTCTGTAGGCGAGAGTACACGCGCATTAATGAAGAAGTGACATCAGGTTCAGGAGAAAAATATTGATTCCAATTTTGTTTTAGGGTTTGGAGTTTTTTTGTGCAACTTTCACACTTTATAAGGTGGTAATTGAGCAGCCCCCGTTTAACTAAATTGATTTCTTGTGGAATGGTAAAAAATTCCAAAAGTTTTTCCTGACCGGGACACTTAGGTCGTAACATAGGTTCCTCTTATCGGAGCTAATTTTTCAACACCGCTATTAAAAAATGCAACGAGTGCTTTTTTGGCTCTTACATAAGCTTGTCGAGCTGCTTGCTCGGTAAGACCCAGTCTTTCCGCAACTTCTTTGTGAGATAGCCCTAGGGCATCTCGAAGCCAGATGATCTCCGAATCTTTTTCGTTGAGCGACTCCATGGCCAACTTCAGCTCGCGCATCTCAATTGCATTTTCTGCTCGAGAGTTTTCAGCAGCTTCTGCATGAATAGGCAGACTATCCAATGGCACTGTATTTCGTTCGGCTTTTGGAGCCCTTGCCACTTTGTCGATGTGGCAATTTTTAACCATTTGAAGAAGATAGCGTTGAACTGCTAACTCCTCGACCGCTTCAATTTTATCTAAATTAATTAAAAACCGAACAAAGGATTCCTGAAGGACATCCTCTGAAAGAGCTCTGTCGCCGTGGGTTTTCCACATTAGAAAGCGCATTAGACCGGGTGCTGTCTTTTCATAGAGAGGTAAGAAGGCCGACTGGTCTCCTTGCCGTAATCGCTGAATGTAATGACTAAGTGAGGTTGCCATCCCGAAATTTTTATCCTCTTCGAGTTGAAGACGCTACTTGAAAAGAATTTGTGACTTAAAAGTAACAGAAATTTAAGGAGAATTTCAGTTTGTTGGTAGTGTTTCAGCGTAAGACATTGAAATAACTAACATTTTTGAAGTTGGTTGTTTCTAAGCCCTTGAAAATAAATGATTTTCAATCGTTTGTTTTTGAATAGTGGAAATCACTAGAGACAATGAGGTATAAGCAGCACCTGATGGACTCTGCGTTGCGTGAAAATATAAAAGGACTTCCAATAGATGCCTTGGAAGCAAGGATGGTGGAATTGGGCCATCCTGCTTTTCGCGGTCGGCAACTCTTTCGATGGATCTACTCAGAACGCGAAAACGACTTTGAAAAGATGACCGATCTCTCGAAAGCATTTCGGTCGGAGTTGTTGGAAAAATTCTGCCTACCCACTGTGCAAATAGTTGAAGAGCGCAAGTCTGTTGATGGGACTATTAAATATCTGGTTCAGTTACCCGATGGCGAAAAAGTAGAATCGGTCTATATCCCCGCCGAAGATAGATATACTTTGTGTGTTTCCACTCAAGTGGGCTGTAAAATGGCCTGTTCTTTTTGTGCGACCGGATACCAAAAGTTCACTCGAGATTTGAAAAGCTGGGAAATTGTCGAGCAGTTGATGGTGATTAAACCGCCCCATCCTGTTACGAACATCGTCATGATGGGAATGGGAGAGCCTTTCGATAACTACGACGAAGTAATCAAAGCCTTAAAAATTTTTCAGGATCCGATGGGTATTAAACTGGGCAAGAGGCACATTACAGTGTCCACGGTGGGATTAACCCCAAAGATCCAACAATTCGTCGATGCGAACTTAGGAAAATTGGCCATTTCTCTGCACGGAACTACCGATGAGCAGAGAAGTGAGATTATGCCGATTAATAAAAAATACCCCATCAACCATCTCATGGAGACTTGTAAAAACCTCAAGTTCAAAGGTAAGGGCCGAGTCACTTTTGAGTATATCCTTTTCGATGGTTTTAATGACTCGCTAGACGATGCTCACCGTTTAGCTAAGTTGGTTTCAGAGTTTCCTTGTAAAATCAACTTGCTTGCGTATAACGAAAATTCTTTTTCTAAACTCAAACGGCCCAGTGAAGATCGAGTTTTAGCTTTTCAGGATGTTCTCTCTAGCTACTACATCACTACTACCTATCGAAGAAGTCGAGGGAGAGATATTGCAGCAGCTTGCGGACAGTTAAAAACCGAAGTCGCAAATCGTTCTTTAAGGCAATTGCAATGAAATCCATTCTTTCCCATCTCGAGGGTAAATCTCATATTATTTGGGATTGGAATGGCACTTTGCTCGATGATGTGGATTTGATGGTGGAAGTGATAGGAGAGCTTCTTGATGAACATTCTCTTTCAAGAATAGATCGTCAAAAATATTGTGAGCTATTTAGATTTCCTATCCGAAATTATTATTTAGATTTGGGGTTTGATTTTAATCGAGTTTCCTTTGAGCAATTGTCTGAAAAGTTTATTGCGGGTTATCGAAAGGGACTGCCTTCAACTAAACTTCATGAGGGTATGAAAGAACTTATCCATGTTTTAAATCAATCGAGTATCTCTCAATCCGTTTTGTCTGCAGCTGAAGAAGGTTATCTTGCCGAACAACTGCAACATTTTGGAATAAGGCACTATTTTGAAAATGTCTATGGATTAACGGATTATCATGCAGCGGGTAAATTAGATCGGGGCTTTGAATTAATGCGAGACGCCAGAATTCCCCCAGAGAGCGCAATTTTGATTGGTGATACCGACCACGATTTAGAAGTGGGTAAGGCTCTTGGCATTGAGGTTCTTCTTTTGGCCGACGGGCATCAATCTTTTAATCGCTTAAATTCTAAGCATCATAAAATTGTTGAATCACGAATTTCTTCAAAATAGCTCGGCACAATGCAATGCAATTTGTTATTTAAAAATTTCCTTTTTGTTTAATATCGAAGATAATAAGTTTTCCGCTTTAATTTGAACACTTGGCTCTTATTTTGAGGACTAGTTTGGTATCCAAGCGCAGAAAAATTTTGTCCCTTTTTGTATCCGTTTTTTCAATTGTTAATGTATTTTTTCTGGCTGAGTGGGCGAATTTGTTTGGAGAAAGAACAAAAGACTTCATTTTTATCACTCCTACACCTTTTTATAACGTTTACTTTGCAATATTTTTAACCGTATTAGTAATTGCTTTTCCTCTCATAGGCATGGCGTGCTGGTTTGAGCGAAAACAATTGAACAGCCTAAATGGCTTTTTGCACTTTGTATTGGGGGTTTCAATGTTGGTACCCCTAAATTTCATTCGTGAAACAACAGGTCTTTTTTATAAATTTCCTAGCCTTTCAAAAATGACTCAATTTTTAGTAGTCAATGTCTTTGGTTCTCATAAATTTATTACAACTGGAATTGTTTTAATCAGCGCTGCCGCAATTTGTCTCAGATTTAACTTGAGGGTAGTCAAGGCGGTCAGAAATATAGGTGTGGTTTTATTTCCGTTTTCTATTTTCTGTATCGCAAACCTACTTTTTTTGGTGGCCACTAATTTAAATTCTGATTTTGTGCCTTATTTACACTTTAGAAAATTCGAGCGGCCTAATCCAGACAGCCAAAAGCTTCTATGGATTATTTTTGATGAGCTAGATTATCGACTCGTTTTTGAAAATAGACCAAAAGATTTAGAGCTACCCGAGATCGATCGTTTTAAAGCTGAGGCAATTAATTTCAATCGGGCTTATTCTCCCAGTGATAGAACCATAAATTCAATTCCGAGTCTTCTAACTGGAAACCGTTGGACGGTCATAGAAACCGGTGAAGTCGATTACAAGCTAATATCAACCAAGCCGGGACTTCATGAAATGAAAATGACCGATCTTCCGAGCATATTTAGCGAAGTAAAAAAGATGGGATTAAAGTCCGAAGTCGTAGGCTGGTATCACAATTATTGCAGGCTGTTCAAAAATGATCTGAATTTCTGTCGTAGACTTCCTGCCGGCAGATTCGGATATGGTGCCACGTTACACAAAAGTATGTCTGCTATTTTGTTTCGCGCTTTGAATTTAGATAAGCGCATGGAGAGAAGTTATACTTTTAATTATGACCAAATTCTCCAGAATTCTATCTGGAGAATTCAATCCCGTGATTACTCACTCCTTTATTTGCATTTTCCTATTCCCCATGCACCCTGGATTTACGATGTTAATAGCAAAGAGCTTTCACCTTGGGTTTCAAAAGTCCCCGCTAACTATTTTTCTAATGTTAAGTTAGTCGATAAAACACTCGGGGATCTCAGGCGCGCTCTAGAGAGTGTTGGAGATTGGAAAAATGTAACCGTGATAGCGACTGCAGACCACTCTTGGCGAGAGTCCGAAAATTACGACGGAAAGAGGGATCTGCGAATTCCATTTCTTGTCAAAATGCCTGATTCGCAAGTATCGGAAGTGAACTTTCCAGTGGCTACCATTCATACGATCGATTTTATTATACAGGTTCTGGAAAGAAAGATTCTGACCTCAGAAAAGTTAATATCCTGGATGAGGGAAAAAAACAGGACTTTTCCGGTTGGTAGTTTGCTAATGCCTTTTGAAGATGAAATTCGATACTACAACAAGATAGGAAAACAGAATTCAATTCCCGTTCTCCACTCAAGTCGGATTGAGATTAATCAAACCATGTCAAAAAACTAGATAGCTCTTGCCGTTTTAGAGTCCCTTGTTTCGTTGACTTCAAGTCTTCATTCAACCATTCAGCCTAATCAGTGAACTAAGAACGGCATGTATAGTGCTCCTTCAATTCGCAACGAAGGATTAGCTTTTGCGCGTGACTTAAGTTGTTATGAAGTGGTTTATTAACTTTTTTTGTGGGGTTTTATTAATTCTGCCGCTCGGGTGCAATCAGTTGCCTACTACTGGGCCCGCTACTGTTAGCATTATCCATCCCGCTTCTGGACACTGCAAGTATACGATAGGTCCCGTCAATTTAACGACTCTAGAAAATCTTCAGAAGATGTCAGGCAAAGTAGGCCGAGTTTTGCATTCATCAAACAACCTCGATGATAATTCGAATGCCTTAGTTTCTGGCGAGGGCTTAAAGTCTGTTGATACAGAGTTTTTCAAATCTGGTAATACTTTTATTCCTGCCAATTTAGATACCCTGTTCGCTGCAAGTTTGTACTATAGTGTTGAGGTCGGTTATCTTTTGACGAAACAAATCGAACCCTCTGTAGATTTGGCGAGTGTTATTCCCAATCTTAGAGACACTCGAATCGTTCACAGAGCTATTCGCTCCTCGGGGCAACTTGGCAGTCGAGCTGAAATTTCTGACAACGCTGAATACTTATCTATAAGAAGTTCTCCTTATGTCTTAAACTACTTTTTTTCTTATCCCACCGAGGAGGTTAAAGATATTCCTCTAGGACTCAATTTGGGAATCATGAACCACGAATTTTCCCATCTCATTTTTCAACATCTCTTTTATGAACCTGGCATCAAGAGAAACATGGATGTGGGTTCAAGTAAGCCAACCACCAACACGCTCGCTGCTTTAGATGAAGGTTTGGCGGATTATTTTGGGTTTTTAGCCACTCAGGATCCGGGATATTTTTTGTGTAGCTTTCCATTAGAAAATAGAGATTTAGCTCGGCCCAAGTATTTCAACAGCACGGTGATTTCAGGAATTGAGGGTAGAGCTGGAGAATACTTCGACTCCCACGAAGGAGGGGCTGTATTTGCAGCTATTCAATACGAATTAGGTCAGAATATCGGAAATCACCAAGTTGTCGGTCAGAGTCTGATTAAACTCATGTCTAATATTTTGACCTGCTCTAGCACTTCAAGTGGCAACACCTTAAATTTTAACTTTGGTGATATTGCCAAGTGCCATTTAGGAATATTGTCCTCAGATAGCAGGGCCCAGCAAGCAGCTAGACAACTTTACCAAAAATATCTTGGCTCTTATGGAGTGGGATTATGAGAGTAAAATTTTTTATAATATTATTTTTCTCCCAGCTTCTGAGCAGTTTTGCAATAGCTCGACTACCTAAAAATGTACCTTTGCTTCCGCCCCGAGAGGCAAGCGGTGCCCCAGTCTCGTTAAAAAACAGAACTTATATCGATAAATCTCAGAAATCTGACCCCATCTCTCTTGGTTTTGAGCTCGGAACTTTATTACGAAACGATTCGACTTCTGGAGATTTGTTGGGCATGCAACTTTTTTGGGGTGGGCGAATTAGTGCAGAATTTGCGTTGATGGGTTCTAGCTTTCATATCAAACCCTCAATTGGATATTTCAGAAAACAACAATCCGAGGGTGCCGTGAGCGTAACTGAACACGTAGTTGAGGGCGGAGCCAATTTTCTCTATCAAGTCACTCAATTTTCAGGTGTTGAATGGTCCGTGGGGGCTGTGGGCAGATTGGATTATTTGGTCAGCAATATTAGACTCTACGATCAGTCAGAGTTCGGAAGTTCGTTTCGATTTAGAGCGGGTCCCAGTTCAGGCCTAAAATTCAAAGTTTCGAAAGAATTTAAATTAACTACAGATTTTGAGCTTTCCTTCGCAGTGAGTCGGCCCACTCGGGTTTTCGGAGGACTCACAACAGGTCTTGTATTTGAACTCTAGTAAAAAACAGCTAAGATTTTGCGATGACCAACTCTTCCTTTGATGCTCTTATTATTGGCGGTGGGCCTGCGGGGTGTTCCTGTGCACTCTGGCTTAAACATTTAGGGTTAAAACCCTTGATTATTGAAAAGTCGGATAGATTGGGAGGTCTTCAAAATGAGAGCCCTTACCCGAATATTTGGATTTTGGGGCAGAGTTATCGAAATGGAAGAGCGTTTGCTGCTTCTGTTGAAAAACAGATAAAAGTGGAGAAAATTGCTACGCAATTCAGGGCCCAAGTCGAGTCGCTCTCTTTTTCTCAAGCCAATCAAAAGTTTGTGGCTAATTTAAGTGGCTTTAAAAAGTCTAAAACTCTCGAAGCTTCATTCATAGTCTTAGCCACCGGAGTTAAGCCTCGTACGGGAGGACTCACACCTTCACCTGAAGTGCTTATAGGTCCTGGAGACCATATTGAAACTGCAAGCTATCGAGGAAAGAGGGTAGCTATTTTAGGTGGCGGAGACAATGCCTTTGAAAACTATCAATTTATAAAAAAGAAAAAACCCAAGTCCATCAAAATTTTTGCTCGAAATGTGAGAGCACAATTTTCTTTCGTCAAAAAAGTAAAGTCTGGAGACTTGAGAGTTGGGCAGTACGATGTGGATATCGATGGAAAGAAAGTGAACGGTGAAGTATTTGACTCTATCGTCGTCATGTACGGTTGGCAGGGTGTTAATGCTCTGGAAGGGATCGTTTCTCTCAATATGAGAAATGGGTTTGTTGAGACTGATTATTTAAGGCGAACCTCGCATGAAAATATCTATGCTATCGGTGAAGTTAGCCAATCTGCCCATCCCTGTTGTGTCACTGCAATGGCAGATGGAATTATAGCAGCTAAAGATATTCAGACCCGAATCGACCAGGTTAGAGTGGCTCAGCAGCTCAAGTTAAAATAGAAAAGCCCCGAGAGAATCTCTCGAGGCTTTTAAAAAAGACAAATCTAGAGGTCTAGATAGTAGAGCTCTTGGATTGTTGCAGGGAAACCATTAAAGATTCTTCTCTCTTTTCATCGGCTTCCATTTCAGCTTTGCAGTTAATGCATAAATTGGTTACTGGTCTGGCCATCAGCCGTTTAGACCCGATAGATTCACCGCAAGACTCACAGATACCGTAAGTTCCCTCAGCCACTTTTTTTAGAGCTTCCTGTACTTTGCCAATCAGTTTTCTCTCTCTATCTTTAATTCTGATTTCAAAGTTACGTTCCGACTCAGCACTAGCTTGATCATTGATGTCAGGTAATGCAGTGGAGTTCATGCTTTGGTATTTCTTACCAAAATCACTTTGGAGTTCATGTAACTGTTCTTCCAAAACTTTTTTGAACTTCTCAAGCTCTGTTCGACTCATGGTAGCGTCTTTAAATGCAAATCTCGATTCAGGTGCCTTAGGAAGCTGAGGAGTCACTTGAGTGATTACAGTTTTCACCGTTTTAGCAATGCGCTCCACTTTAGCTTTGGCAGTTTTTTTAACTTTTTTAGCAACTTTGGCTAACTTAAGTTTTTTGGGAGCAGCCTTTTTCTTAGCTACGATCTTTTTCTTTGTTTTTTTCGCAGGCGACTTTTTGACGATTTTTTTAGCCTTCTTTTTCATCATCCACCCCGTTTCTGACAGTCCACAATAAAGTACAAACCGCCCGACTGTATCAAATACCCAAATAAAGTCAATTTTTAGGGGGTTATAATGCTTAAGATGCCGAAATTTAATGGTTAATTTTGATGGGGGAGTTGCGTCAGAGAGGCCCGTTCAAAGGACAGATATGTGTTTCGGGGCCACATATAGGGGGAGGAGGCAGCCCTCTCAACGGTCCTCTCAGACGCTTTTTTTATTGAAACCGAGTCATTTACGTTCCGCTCGCCTCGGCTCAAGCCTTTAAAAAACTATCGTATTGGCCTTCCTCCTCTTGGCAATTCGAACCTAATGGGAGGTTGCGGTGAGTCATGCGTACCTCCGTCATAACTTGGAGAATACGGGACTTCAGGAATGGACGGGGTAGTAGGGGTTCCGGGCCCTGAATAGTTTTGATTTGGGGGGGGAACAGGCGAAGTTCCTCCGTTGTTGGGCCAGCCTGGGTAATTAAAGTTAGGGAATTGAGGCCAACTGTATCCGGGAGAACCTGGAGGGGTGATCGGGCCTTGTGGGCACATCACGACTATGTTGTCGCATCCACCGTAAGGAAGTGGGGTAGGTGGAGGAATAGACGGTGGATATGAAGGAGTAAAAGGGTTGTAAGGTGAAATTGGGCTATAGGGACTATTGGGATCACTGGGAAAGGAGGGGGTAACAATCGGGGGATAGAACGGACTAAATGGAATACCTGCTACAGGAGGAATCGCGATTGGGCCCCCTGGAAAAGAACCATAGCTAGGTAGATAGGGATTGATAGGATTACACATGCCCGAAACCATGCACATTTGGGCTGCGTTTTGGTTGATTTGATTTATCAATAATTGATTAATTAACTGACTATTAGGGTCAATGGTTTGGCCAAAAAGGCTTGGGCTGTTCAAACATAAGTTGTTACCAATCAGTGAGATATTGGATGCTCCCGAACTCGGAATAGCTGCGTAATAAGTTGTATCAACAATTGTGTAAACATCCGTAGCGAACGTGTAGAGGTTGTATCCACCCGTGGAGTAAGCTCCTTGATAGCCATTACCGGAGCACCCCCCGCAACCCAGACCAAGGTCAGAAATGATAAAGCCTAATACCAATAAAAAAAATAAACGTAACTTTCGCATCATCCCGAGAGGGAGCAAGCGATGTGCCATCCCGCAGCTAAAAAACCTGAGCTATCTTTAAGTGAATACAAAAAGAAAACTAAAGTTATGGGGTGAAAAGTTGTAGAATTAAGAAATTAGGGATTCGAATAGACATCTATTTTTAACTACATACACTGTAAACAATTGGATCAGTTGTTGAGACGTTCTTAGGTCATCACCAATTCAAATTTAGAGAGGACCTCATGACTAGAAAACTTGTTTTTTTAAGTTTTATTTTTTCAACCTTCTATCTAAATGCAGCTCAAGATTTTGTTCCCATCCAAGAGCGCGCTCAAGGTCAAGCTTTGGCTGGGTCGGCGCAACTTAATGACAGCTTGTATTCAAACCCAGCGGCCAGCAGTTTTCTCAATGTGTACTCGGTTGACGGTAGCTTGTCCTTACCTAAAACTTTTGCTGTTTCTGTCTTAGATACAAAAACTTCCAGTGTTGGGGGAGCGGTTGGTTATTTCAGAAGACAAGCTGAAAAAGATTATTTTGAATCCGGTACATCGCCTAACAATGAGTCTAGTTACATTCAAGGTGCTAAACTTTCTCTGATGGGAAGACTTTCAGAGAAGATAGGAATTGGTGTTTCTGGAAAGTCAATCTGGGGACCTAACGTCCAAGGTAAAACTGATAGATTATACGATGCCGATTTAGGAATGATTTTTAATGGTGGGTTTTTTCAAGCCGGAGCATCATTGCGAAATGTTTTCGGTGGCAAAGCATTGATGCAGTTTTCAAGAGAGTACAGCATAGGTGCTAGAGCTAGTTATGATCAGATTTTATCGTTATCTGTGGCAAGTCAGTCTAGTTTTAATCGGATCAGCCCTTATCAATATGGCATAGGTGTTGAGTATATTTCTCCGTATTATTTTGCTATTCGCGGTGGTTACCGAATTTTAGTTGAAGATCGTCAAAGTTTTTGGAGTTTTGGAACTAGTTTCGTTAGTCCAAGGTTGTCTTTGCACTACGCTGTGGAAATGCCCAATCAGCCTAGTAGCACGGTTGAGCACACGTTAGGAACAACGCTGCTTTTCTAGTTTCTTTCTTATTCAATGAAATACTTAGCTCTCATTTTGCTTATTCTGGTCACAACAGAATCGGCCTTTTCATCTTTGGGTTTGGAGTTAATCCCTAAAGGGCGTCCTTTTAGAATGACCTTTGCGGATCCTAGAGAGGTAAGAATGGCGTTGGTTTTCGAGGGAAGCACTAAAATAGATGCCACCATTGGAAATTACTTCTCGCTTTTTGGCATTCGAAGTGAGGAGGGCTCCGATTGGTTTTTCCATGTTGGTTTAGAAGGGTGTGGATATTTTACGATGAGACAGTCCGACAATCGGTTTCCTCTTGAGACGGCCGATGGTCTCATTGGTTTTTACACTGAAACTGCTGTGGGGCCCTTTCAATACCAGTTTCGCCTGACCCATATTTCAGCTCATTTAGCCGATGGAAGTACAGATGGTTCGATTGCTTACAGCAGAGAGACTGCAATTTTGAGAACAGGATATTTATTGAATCAAGATACTCATTTTTATGCAGGCATTCATTACATGGTAAATACGGTTCCTAAACTCCCTCGGTGGACCTATCAGCTCGGAGCTTCATCCTTTTTCCGTTTTTTTGAGGGAAAATTGGCCCCATTTGCAGCTTTTGACTTAAAGCACAAGGGTGATGTTTCCGTTAATCCATCCTTGAGCCTGCAGCTGGGAGTCGCTTTTGGAAATCCCCCGGATATCTATAAATCCTTCCGCTTCTTTTACTCGTACTTCACTGGTACTGACCCACGTGGACAGTATTACACCAAACACGTCACTGAACATTCCATTGGCATAGAGATGCAAATCTAAAAACAGATTTTCTTTCCTTGTTAAAAACCGATGGCTACTCGATAATATAGTGGGCTTTTGCAACAGCCAAAAACTTGCCGATCCAAATTTGTCTATGGGGGTAATAAATGAAGAGAATCCATTTAACTGTTCTCTCGCTCATTGCTATTTGTTCATTAGTTTTTTTTACCGGTTGTGGGATCGTTGTTTACCCAGGGCAACCAGGCATGGTCACTAATAGCTATAATAAATTAGATTTTGAATACTTGGATGAGCCCGGATTATTTGTCTATGAAACAGTTTATGACAATCGCGCTGGAGGTTCTGGTGTAGGGGCGATTGTGACCAAGTTATATCCCCAAGCAAAAACTTACACTTCTAATGTGAGAACTAATTCGGATGGTACTTTGTATCGCAGCAAAATTGAGTATGAGGGTGCCCAAATCCAAATGATATCCGTTCCTAATTTAGGGCAAGTCAACTTAAGTCCGAATCATCAATTAATGTTTTTTGTCGACTATGCAGTTTCACTCGATGAGACAGACGATAAAAATATTGCAGAGTTACCGCTTTTCAAACAGGCTGAGCCGTCTCAGGAAATGAGTCCACGAGCTTATGAAACAAAAAAGATGAGATGGGACTTACTCAAGGCGGGAAATTTGCTTCCGAACGGCAATCTTGCTTATGACATTTGTGGAGTTGAATTAAAGCAAATAAAGTTTGTTCCCTCTCAAGTTGTTTCAGTAGAGACAAGTTTTTTTGGTAATGCGATCAAGGCTCAGCTGAATCCGCAAGTGAAATCTGAGTTTGCCCAATTTATCGAATCAAATTTTCCAAAAGGCTATAAAGGGCCCGTAAATATTTATGTCAAGGGAAGTCCAGACCCCATTTTAATGTCACTCGGAATAAATACTCTCAAGACTTTGGAAAGCTCGGGAGTAAAAGTTCAAAAAGATGTTTCTGATTCCGCAATGCATGAAATTTTGAATCGATTAAAAAG
>DDPO01000149.1 GCA_002342225.1 Bdellovibrionaceae bacterium UBA2466
CCCCTAATTCAACTGACTGAATGCGCAAAAGGGACTAAGATATGACTATGCTGAGAATGAACTTAACTCATAAAACATTTTTGTTTTTTCTAACGATGTTATTTTTCGAGGCAAACATCATGGCGTTTGAAGAACCCCAATATTCGGTCACTTCTAAAACAGGTAAAATAGAGATCAGACAATACCAAGCCTTTTTAGTAGCCGAAACAGCGGTCAGTGGAAGCAGAGAAAGTGCTGGAAGTAATGGGTTTAAAATCCTCGCTAGTTACATTTTCGGAAATAACAAAGGGGATAATAATATCGCAATGACCGCGCCTGTAATTCAAGTGGAGGAATCCACTTTCAGTGTCACCCAGCCTTCAGATAACACGAACTCAAAGGGCCCCAAAAATCAAAGCTGGACTATTCAATTCATGATGCCAGCACAATACACTCTGGAATCGCTTCCTAAACCTAGGGACAGCAGGGTCAAATTTAAAACGATACCACCCAGAAAAATGGCCTCGATCACCTATTCAGGACGGTGGACAGAGTCTAATTATCTTGAACATCTCGATATCCTCAATCAGGAAATTCAAAAAGCAGGTATAAAAACCAAAGGAACAGCATTGTGGGCGAGGTACAACTCTCCCTTCACCCCTTGGTTTTTAAGAAAAAATGAGATTTTAATTGAAATTGATTAAACTCTATTCAAAGACCGGACTTAACACTTGTCCATTGATTTGAACTGATCTGTTATCCCGTCCCTTTCGAAAGATATTAAGCATTTTGCCGGTAGGACTTTTGATTTGACCTTCGACAGTCCCTTCTTTTGTTCGGTCGATTGAAAAAGATACAACTTTAACCTCGGAAGCTCCCCAGAAAACACGGTAAGGAACCTTTTTTTGCAAATCACCATAAAAAGCTGAGATGAATACCCATTCTCCGGTCTCCGATTTGTAAAGACCACCAAACACTTTGTCTCTCAAACTCAGCATTTGCTCCTCACCAGCTCCCGAAAGAATAATGAATTTTTCCTGTTTTTTATCTAACATTAGCGCGCAATTACCGAACCATGCACTTTGGGTTCTAGGATTGATCAAAAAGGTTAAGCCTGAAAGATCGACTTGCAGCAGTCTGGCCATTTGTTGCTTCATGCCTTCAATGTCTTCAGAATCAACTTGGTAAGAACCATTCTCTTTTTTCTGCCCTAGGGCCTCCAAAGTTTTTCGATAATAAGACATGAACTCTTTCATGGACTGAAACGCAGGCGGCTTTACTTTTCTGGGAGCAGGAGTATTTTTTTCTGTATTGATAGAAGTTTCTTCTTCGGCATCTCCCAAACTCACGCTCCGAGGTTTTTCATCCTCAAATCTCCTGGATGGACTTGAGCCACAACCACTTAAAAAAAACCAAATGCCCACTAACAAAATTGTCATGAATTTAAACATCTTTGAATTGTATCAAAGACATCTAAATTTTGAAAAAACTCTCACATTTCGATTCTTAAGAAAAACCCAACTTTTACCGAACTGCGTTAGAACTCTTTCTTGAGGATATGAGTCTCAATGAAAAAAGCTTTCCAGATAAAAACTAAACCTGCAAATCAGGATGACCACTCCGAATCTAGGCTTCAAATCTTAACTCAACATGCATCCGAACCAGTAATCCCCCCAAAATTCTCATGGTTTCAAAAAGCCATTATTCTAACCATTCTGTTCTTAGGGCTGCTCTTCTCTTCAACAGTCTACTCTGCAGGCCCCGATATATTAAATGTAGAACCAAAAAAACACGAGTTCGGAAAAGTTTGGGAAATGAGCAAATCTGGACAACTAAAAACTTTAGCGATGCTGATTGAAATGTATCCAGAACACGATCTTTATTTCCTAGATCGAGATGCTAGGCTTTTAGGACAGACCGGCTTGCTCATTGGTGAGATAGAAAAGGAACCCTCATTAAAAAACCGGATCCATTTTTTGAATGTCTCAAGAAAAAACATCAAAGATCCTCTTCTGAACGAGTATCTAAAACAAGAAGGAATTTCGACCGATTCGCTAGCGCAAGGGAAAAAGGTCCTCTTTATTGACACAGGATTTATCGGTAGCCTCCCCCGTCACATGATATCCCTTTTTCCCAAACACAAAGATCAATTCAATGTACACATGATTGTTGCAGCTGCCGACGACCGAGAAGACAGGAACCCTTTTCCTTCGACGAGAGTCTTTGGAACTGAATTCTCAGAGACATATCCCAACCAAGATATTTTTGATGGGTATATCGATGTTGTTCATCAATATGCGCGGTTGCCAAAATCGGATCTGAGGTCAGACTATTATGTGAAAGACCCCAATGGAAAAATCATTCCTGAGTCTCGTTTGGGTTCTAGAGATCTTAACGACGGAGAAATCAATCCTATCAAAACGAGACAGTACGAGGAGGATCTTAGTTTTTATATGAGAGATTCCAATCACCGTTTATTACTGGATAAGTTGCGCCGCGAGTGGAGAACCGCCCACTCACTTTGGAAACAAGGAAAAAAGAATGACCTCATCAACGAATTGAAACGTTGGGTGACTGTGAAAGGGCCTCAGGGGCTCGCTATGGCGATGGATTTTATTGAAATGAATCATACGACTCGATTGGGGGAATTTACTTTGACTCCTCAAGACGTAGGAATCAATCCTCAAGAATTCAATTACAACGAAGAGAGACTTAGCAAGAAAAAACCTGCGGGTTGGCGCTTTAAACCTTGCCGAGCACTTTTACGGTCCGTCAAACCTTCATGAATTGAGGAGTCCTTTAAGTGTTTGTAACTTTTTATCAATGGCGAATCAAATCGGACAAACAGGAGCAGTTCATCGACGCTTGGACCGAGATGACTAAGCATCTCCAACAAGACACTCCTCAATTGACTGCATTCCTAGGCCAAACTCCTCAAGGCACTTTCATTGGATCTGTTTTTTGGCCTAATCAACAGGCTTGGGAAGGCCAAAACACTAAAAACATTGATGTTTTTCTGCAAAATCGCCTGATGGATGCCATCGAAGAAGTGGAAAATGTTATCCCAATTCAAGTGATTAAAAATATCAAATAGCCCTAACCAAAATCTAAAATTCAAAAAGCTTGCCTTACCGGAAGTGCTAGACTAAACCGTCGGAACAAGTAGCAAACAACTTTGATTCTCGTATAAGCCGAAAATGGGTTCGGCGTTTCTACTAGACACCGTAATGTCTAACTATGAGGTAAATAAGCATGCGCACTTTGTCTTTGTTGATTCTTTTAAGTATTCAGTCTTACCAATCTTCATTAGCTAGTTTCGTGGCTGAGGGGTCGTTTCCAGCATCGCCAAATGAAAAATTAACCCCAGGAAGCGTTTGCAACAATGCAGACTCCTTTCGATATCCTGAGCGAATCGCATACTGCGAAAGAGACGTATCGAGGGAACGAAAAGCTGTCATATTTTCTACTTACGATGTTGAACTTGGTTTTCACACTCGAGAAATGAACCGAGCTGATTTTAAAATTGATCATTACATTCCGCTTTGCATGGGAGGTAGCAATGAAGATGAAAATCTTTGGCCACAGCACAAAACAATTTATCAGCAAACTGATCCTATTGAACCTGTATTGTGTGAGCTGATGTCCTCAGGGCAAATTCTTCAAGCGAAAGCTATCTCCATCATTAAGCAAGTTAAAAGAAACCCAGAGACTTCAGGGACCGTTTTAAGAGATTTAGAATCGAAGCTGAGACACTAACTCACTGAATAACAGTGACTGGCTGTCGGACTGCTGTTGAAGTCTCACATACAATGGCGCGTTCGACTTTGTTCGTCTTGCAGCTATACAGCAGTCGGTTGACCCATAAGTGAGTTAATTCCTTTTGAGGGCTCACCCACAAGAAATTTTGATTACTGAGGGATGCTAGATTCAGTTTATTCGAGATCGAGCCCGTCAAATCTCCGAGGCAAATAAAGTTAAGTTCTGATGAGAACTCTCCGGCCGGCAATCCTAACCGACAACTCCTAGTTTCATCAGAAAAAGAGACCGCTACTTGGTCGGTCGCAAGCAACGATGGGGATTTCAGCTGAAAAATCTCGAAGTCTGAATTAGGTCTAATCACCCCTCGAAAATGGTATGCCGCAGCTAATGCAGATGGGT
>DDPO01000123.1:0-3557 GCA_002342225.1 Bdellovibrionaceae bacterium UBA2466
TGGGGAAACCCATCAAGTCCTATTCAAATCGTCGAATTCAGTGATTTTGAATGCCCTTTCTGTCGCAAGGCGGCATTCACTCTCCATACGGTTCTCAAACTTTACAAAAACCGAGTCTTTTTTGTTTTTAAAAATTTCCCACTCGACTCCACTTGTAATCCTAACCTCCCTTATCAACTGCATGCTCACGCTTGTAAATTAGCCCGACTCGCAGCTTGTGCCCAAATGAAAGGAAAGTTTTGGGACTATCATGACGCTGCTTTCTTGAACCTGACCGACGAAGACATTCGAGAAGGATTTGATCATATTTCGGAAGTTTTAGCTCCTGTTTTTTCTTCTCAAGACATATCAAATTGTCTGTCTGATTCCAAAACTCAGAAACAGGTTGCAGAAGATATCAGTCTAGCAACCGATATGAAAATTAAAGCAACTCCTTCTGTTTTTATAAATGGCAAACTCATCACAATACCTATTTCTGTTGAGTCCTTAGAAAAGTTAATTTCGCTCGAAGAAAGTCTTTTTAAATAGGAAAACTAATATAGACTTTTTATTGATAAAACTGATGTTCCATTTGCCCATTTGATTCTCGCTAAATCTGAAACATCTGTACCTGCAACTTTCAGCTTTCGAGGTTGATAGGTAATGAGTCCAAGTGCCTCTAGCTGGTTCTGGTAAATGTACTGGTGAAGCCCCAAAAAATCCCTACCCCAGTGAACGATTCTTTTCCAAGCGGGTCGTAGCCAAAAGCTGAACTTGTTTTTCTTTCCTCTGACTGCTCCTGTGATTCGTTGTGCGATTTGGCCTGTCAGAACTCGTAAAAAATCGTGCAAGCTTTTTTGAGTGGGGGCTTTTACGAGAAGGTGGATATGATTGCTATTCAGGGAATTATTGTAGATTTTTACTTCGAACCTTCCTGCTATTTCAAAAAGCAAAGAAGAAATGAGAGATTTGTTTTGTTTCATTCTCAAAATGGGGAGTCTTGCTCGCAATACCAGATGTTCGGCGTGCTTGATTCTTTTCATAGAAAGTTTGTATCATGGGTTTCTAAAACACGTTTCGATGACGGCCCTAAACGAGGGTTTAAATAGACTTTAAAATCCTCAGAAAAGCATCTGAAACTGGCCCTTTCGAATTTTTTGAAATTTTCTTAGCAACGGCCCCAGTCACTCACACTACTGCCCATGTGAAGGGTCAAAAAAACTGTCAATTCCTTAACGGGAGCATTTTAAATTCGCTATAAAAGATACTATACCCAGACCCTTTTTAGGGCTCTCAGAGGAGACTGGTTACAGCTTTGAAAAGAAAGAGCCCCCGTCGTGTCTAATCTTTAGACACTAGGTTGTCCTTTTAACATATCGACAAAAAACTCACAGAGTGACCTCTTTTGTCCCTTGAATTCATTGAAGTTTTTCTTCAAAAAGAAGGCATCCTCTTTGCTCGTAAATAGTTCAAGAGGAGCAAGGGTTTTGAAAACTTCATCTCACATAGGGGTCAAGTTATTTCTGGGTTGGGCCCTGTTCGGGTTTCATTTTCCTTTAGCCCACGCTGATTTGATGGACGCTGAACAGGCTGAGGAGTTAGCTAGAAAAAGTTTTGCCGAAAAATTTTTGGAGTTTACGGGTGACAAAAACGTCATGGGTAAAGCCATGAGCGTAGATGGTAAAGTTCAGCAAACTGGAACCAAAAATAGATTCAATAACGACGACGGAGTATCTTATAAAAGTGATCTCACCTACCACGATTTAGCGTTTACTTCTCCGGACGATGAGGGCAACTCGCAAGATCCCAACAAAAAGACTCCCCCTAGAGACTTGCAACCTTTCGTCGCAGGTCACGGAAAAATTTCAGAAGGTGGAGGCTCATCTCTTTTGGAAAGAACGATGTATCAAGAGTTTGATAAGTTTAAAAAGCAAGAAGACCAAAAACCTCCGGACCGAAAGCAAGAAGAGCAAACTGGTCTCAAGTATCGTGGAGTTTATAAAATAACAACCAAAGAGGTTTTTGAGGACCCCAAATCAAAGTCAGCTAATGCGAAAAATGGTAACGCTACCAATAATTCTCAATCTCAAGATCAATCGAATAAAAAAGAAAAAGATAAAGTCGAGCGACTTGAACTTCGAGAAGGAACCAAAGAAGCCGTTGAAAAAATTGGCACAGATTCAGCTGAAACAATTATTCAAGCGGCACGAGAAAAGGAAAATCGGGATGACCCTAATGCTTTACCCAATGAGCTTTTAATATATGATGCGGCTGCAAAAGCCACTACCACTTTGTGGAATTCAGCTCTAGCGAACTTGTCTCAGCGGCGAATATTTAAAGGTTTAAATGGTGACTCTAGCTTTTTTGATCCCCCCAAACTCTCCGAGGAACAGCCTGATTGTGCTTCGTGGGAGAGAAGCCAGCAGGAAAAATTAGCCAAAGTAAATCCCCAAGAGAGACAAGACAGACAAAAAGAATTTGATTTGATGAAAAAAGGCTGTGAACAGATGTCGAAAATGCCTTTCAATGCGGTCAATCCCGGATATGAGGTCGACCCCAACAATCCTAAAGTTGAAGTTTTAAAGGAACGGGGAGCAGAAAAGGAAGATGCTTTTGCTAGAGATACTCGTGTCCAATTAGAATTAATGTCCCAGGCCGGAAAATCTATTTCAGAAATAAAAACCAATTGGCAGTACGAGGAGAAAGACGAAAAGGTTAAACTTAAGAATTTTGACGGAAGTGAAGTCGAGCAAACCATGGCTGAGCAGCTAGAAAGCTATAATAAACAACTGCAAGAAGCAGCAGCAGCTTACAAAGAAGTTCAAGGGGAAGCACCCGAGCTTTTTAAGTCTCAAGAGGATGCCACCCAATATCAAATTGAACCGGGCAGTCGAAGTTTGATGGAAGTGAATAAAAGACCCGAGCAAGGTTTTGCAGACTTTGGGGTGGACACGTCCAAACTGGCTGAACCCCCAGCGGCCCAAAGTTACGACCAGCTCATTAACAACGTTAAATAGCATCACGAACTAACCTCAGTGGCCAAAAAGCCAGTCCTCGTGTATATAAAGCTTCATGACTGAACTGAAAGCAAACGAGCTTGAGCTTATAAAGAATTTCTTTGCTAAAGAAGGAAGTCAAAAAGGCACTAAGCCCTTAAAAAATGGCATTGAAATTTGTATTCACATTGCGGGCTGTAGCCCGATTACTTTAACAAAAAACTCGGGTGTTGTTTCTCTGAAGGAAGAGCCCCCTAAATCTCCCGATATGACCTTTTGGATTGGAAAAAAAGGGGTCCATGAGTTAGCGGCTCTTCAAACAGAGGATGTAGGGGAAATCGGAGTTGCAATCATGAAACTCATGATATCCCAAGATCCTGAAGTCCAACTTAGGAGCAAAGTTCATATTGGTACTCTGCAACTGATCACCCACGGTTATTTGGGAGTTATCCCCTTGGGAGGAAGTACTGTAATGAAGTTTTTAACATCCAAAGGTTTTTCGAATATTGGAAAAATCAAAGAAGCTATTTCTCAATTAAGGGGTTAAATAAAAATGAAAATGAATCCATTCTTGTCCGCAAG
>DDPO01000123.1:3598-7614 GCA_002342225.1 Bdellovibrionaceae bacterium UBA2466
TACAAAAAAATTCTTGGCCCCAACGAATCACTTCTGGTTGTTATTACTTTAAAAGGGGCTCTACTTTTTGGGGCCGACCTTCTTAGAAAGCTCAATATACCTGTTCACGTGGATTTCGTAAGACTTGCAAGCTACGGTTCCGGAACAAAGTCCAGTGGAGAAGTCAGGTTTTTAAAAGACATTGAAAGTTCTCCCGAGGGCAAACACATCTTGGTTTTAGATGAAATTATCGATTCCGGGAGAACATGGGATTTTCTCAAAAAAAGAATTGGAGCGGCAAATCCGAAGACTCTTAAAATATGTGCTCTTCTGTCAAAGCCAAGTCGACGAGAAGTTGCTGTTTCTATTGATTACTTGGGACAAGAAGTAGAAGATAAATTCTTGATAGGCTACGGCCTTGATTACAACGAAGACTACCGCAATCTTAAAGAGATCTTTTACTTAGATTAAATCTATTTAGTTTTAGTTGCAGGTTTCACAATCAGTGTGGCAGCAACATGCTTTGGATGGAACTGACACCCAATCGGATATTCACCCGGCTTCAAACTACCGGGAATTTTTACTTCAATAGTCTTGGGCTTGTTTCGCTCTACCTGTTCAGTGACTTTGAGGGCGGGTATAAAAAAGCCATGAAAATCAAACCCTCCTTCAAGCTCATGTTTAATTACGAATTTCACAGTTTCACCTGCAGTCACTTCTACCTTTTCCGGAGTCCAATGAACGGCCTCATTGATTTTTTTTGTCTCCAACGTCACTTCTCGTGGAGTAGCGGTTGCAAAAAGAGTGGAAGATAAAACAACTAGGCCCAAAGAAAGTAGAGTAAATTTTTTCATAGGCCTATTTATACCAAGATCTCAGTAAATTCTCAAATGGTAGTCCCATAAAAAAAGCCCCCTTCTCAGCGAGAAGAGGGCTTTTAAGATTGTTTAAATTAAATCAACTTCAAACTTATTACTGACGTTTGATATTGATAATTTCATCAAGCATTTCGTTGGCGGTCGTGACGCTCTTAGCCGATGCTTGGAAGCCACGTTGAGCTTTGATCATGTCCACGAACTCTTTCGCCAAGTCCACATTGGACTGTTCCAAGCTCTTGGTCATAACCACACCACGTCCATTGGTGTTAGGTTTTCCAATCAGCGGTTGTCCCGATTGAATACTTTCGCGGAACTGATTTTCACCAAGCTTGATCAATCGCTCTGTGGACTCAAAACGAGCCACAGCCAGTTGTCCAAGAACTCGTGACTGACCATTAGTGTAGATACCAGTGACAACACCATCAGCATCGATACCTGTATCACTTAACACACCAGCAGCCCATCCGTCTTGAATGTTACGGAATGTAGAGTTTTTGGAGCCGTACTGAGTTGTTCCTTTTTCACCCGTACCTTGATCATCGATCGTATCACCGAAATCAAAGTACAGTTGCTGATCAGGAACAGCTCCATTTGAGAAGTTTGCATTAACGACAGTCTGTGAATTGGTTTGTAAACGACCCAATTGATCGAAAACCAAGGTTCCCGTGCAAACTTCAGTCGGTGTTCCTGGGATTCCGCCCGCGATATTAGCTCCGTCAGTCATTCCATGCCATTCCCAAGTATTATCGGCTGTTTTATTGAAGTACATGGTCATAGGCTGAGCATTTCCTACAGAGTCAAAAATTTGAATTCCTGTAGTAAATTGAGCTGTTTCTTCAGGTCTGTTCAGATCGAGTGGCAACGAAACAGGGCTTCTTGCATCTAAGTTCACATGAAGCTGAACGTTATTAGTCGCTTTCGCTGCGATCGTATTATAGGGAATACGAATGTCGGTTAATTTCCCTGTGATTTTTCCTTCTGGCGTTGATTCGTAGGCTTGAACTCTCATGCCGTTGAGGTTAGTTAGCCAACCATCTTTATCGAAACGAAAACTTCCATCTCGAGTGTAGGTTTGACCTAAAGAATCACTTTTTACTACAAAGAAACCGTTACCGCTGATCGCAAGGTCTGTTCCTCGCTCAGTTCTTGTAATAGCTCCTTGGGTAAGGATGTTGGTCACGCCAGCAAGAGCTGCACCACGGCCGATTTGTAAGCCGCCTGCTCCACCCATGCTTAAATCCTGTGCGAGAATATTTTGAAACTCGGTTCTCGCACTTTTGAAGCCGGTAGTGTTAGCGTTAACAATGTTGTCTGATATGACTGCTAGTGCTTGTCCGTTTGTTTCCAGACCAGAAATAGCAGTTGTCATTGAAGATACTACACCCATGTTGCCTCCTTAGAATCTTCATGATTGAAGATTCCAGAAAACCAAAGCTTCCTATTGAGAAAGAATGGGGAGACCATTCTCTTTCAACACGGGCCAGCCTTGGGAATTTGTAACGAAGAAAACGGGGCTTCCGTTTCCTTTAACTTGTAAATCTACAACAATGAATCAAACTAAAACTGCACTATCAATATTGGTAAAAATCTTCTCCTTCATTTGGCTTCTTTCCATTGCCGTGACTACAGTTCGTGATTTCACATTTGCAATCACTGCAACATCATCTGCCAAAATCAAAGCTTCTCGACTTCCTTTGGATTCAGCTTGATCGATCCCCTTGGAAATTCTTTTCTCCAAATGAGAATCCCAAGGAATCTCTCGCGATTTAATTCGGGTCTCCGCATGTTGGGAGAGGCTGAATGTTTTACTCTCTTGCCTAAGTAGTTGTTCGAATTCCGTGGCCTCTCCAGGTTTATTTAAAGGCTGCTTTTTAAAGGAATCCTGCGAAGGCCTTAATCCATCCACACCGTCCGGCCTAATCGATGTTGGATTTAAATTTCTATATAATTCTGAAATATTCATCGCATACCATCCATTCCGAACACTCCCGGCATTCCACCCCAGACTCCTTTATCAAGTTCTGCAATAGGGGGAAGTTCGGCACTTCCTTCTGGGCTTTGGGGTGTTTCTGTCGAGGGCTTCGAAGCTTGATTTACATTCTCCTTCGGCGCTGTGTTTGAAGGTGAATTGCCCACGGGGGTTGTTCCCTTGTTGGTTTTATCTGTTTTATCGGCTGACTTCTCAGCATTGTCTGAGACTTGGCTCACTCGTCCCAGTTCTAGTCGGGTCTTTCCAGAAGCTGTTTCAACGACGAGTACTGGATTTTTCCCTTCCATCTCAACTCCCGTCACACGTCCAGAGAGCTCAGTGCCCAACTCCTGAGCTTGTCCGGATTTGTCCACACCTTGCACTCTGAACGTGTATTTTCCTGACGGAAGAGTTTTTCCCTCTTGATCTTTTCCATCCCACTTAATCTCAGTCCCTTCAGCTTTAGCAATATCGAGCTCTCTAACAATTTTTCCACCCTCTGTGTAAACAGAGGCTCTGACTGGTTGAACACCATCTTTCGAGCTGTACTTCATACTGACTTCTTGGCCTTCTAGAAGATCAATATTATTTCCAACAGCTTTGACTTGTTTACCAATCATACTCAGTGCCGAGAGTTTCGACCCTTCACCCAAGCCAGTATGTAGACCTTCGATCCCTTTTTGGATATTCGTTAGCTGCTCTAACGATCCAAACTGAGCCAGCTGAGCTGCAAACTCTTGATGTTCCATTGGCTTCAACGGATCTTGATTCTGCAACTGTGTCATGAGCAACTTCATAAAATCTTCCTTGCCCATGGCGTTTTTGGGTTTAGGCAGATCCTTAGAAGGATCTGCCATTAAATGTGAAGGTATTGCTGCTGAAAGAGCATCCATTGGATTCTCCTTTTAAGATTAGATCCGGATGTCGACTCGTCCATCTCCAACTTGCATCAATCGAGAAACTGAGGAGTTTGCTCCCAGTCTTGATGAGGCTGCGATTGGTTTTAGACTTTCCGACCTCAATGGCTCACGCCATGGAGATTCAGCGGAATTATCTCTTGTGAATCCGCGAGACTGTTGAAAAGCTGCATCTTGTCCAACCCAGTTAGAAGCTAGATCGGTTTGGATTTGCTTATCGAGATCGCGGTGCACTTGAACTTCCATTTTCGTGAGATTTAAGTCCTGCGCTTC
>DDPO01000006.1 GCA_002342225.1 Bdellovibrionaceae bacterium UBA2466
GTGCTTCATGCGATGGCTGCAGCTCTTCTTGAGAGGGAAACTCTCGAGCGCGAGGAGATCGAGCTACTTATGGAAGGAAAAGCTCTCCCACCGTTTGTTGCTGAAAACTCATCAGCCAATTCGGGAACTGGAAATGCTGCTAGCGTCAAAGTGGACGGCTTTCCTCAAGTCTTCCCAAATGTGAAACCTAATCCTGAAGTGGCTTAATACCCTTAAGAGTTTCTTAAGATAGTTTGGGCTATCTGCAGGCCCGTTTTTCCGCTTATCCCCTTCATCGATTATGTCGAAAAGAGATTAGGAGTCTGGCGTGTGATTGCGCGCCAAGTTATCTATGCTCGAGTTTTTAGCCAACATTCGAGAGATATTACGATGGCAGGATCTGTTTGATATTCTGCTCGTGTGTATCATTGTCTATCGAGTTCTTTTGTTGATTCGAGGAACTCGAGCAGTGCAAATGCTGACCGGCTTTGGAATTATTCTGATTGGATATTACTTGGCTGAACAGTTGAAGCTATTTACTTTACACACCATTCTCATTGAATTTTTTAATAACCTTATTCTCATTTTGATTATTGTTTTCCAAGATGAGATTCGAAAAGCTCTCACGCAAGTGGGGCGAAATCCCTTTTTCACTTCAACAAATACGATCGAAGAAGTGGGTATTGTCGATGAAATTTGTCGAGCTGCACTCATGCTTGCTGGGCAGAAAGTGGGTGCTTTGATCGTGCTTGAGCGCGAAACTGGACTCAAGAATTATATTGAAGCAGGAACCATTATCGATTCAAAAGTGAGTGAGGATTTATTAGTGAGTATCTTTCATCCCTCATCTCCTATTCACGATGGAGCCGTTATTATCAGAAACTCCAGAGTATCCAGTGCAGGATGCTTGCTCCCGATTTCAAGAGATCCCTCGATTAATAAAGAATTGGGAACTCGTCACCGAGCCGCTTTGGGGTTAACTCAAGAGACCGATGCTGTGGTTATTGTGGTCAGTGAAGAGCGGGGCGAAATATCGGTAGTTCATCACGGGACGATTATTCGCGATTTAGATATCAATGGTTTAAGGCAACAATTACTGCAATTATTGGGTTTAAGAAGGTTTGAGAATATTTTGGAAAAAAGGGAGGGGGAATGAAATCGAGCTTTCAATGGAGCGAGAGTTTGGCCCTCAAAGCGGTCAGTTTGCTGCTGTCCTTGATTCTTTGGGTGACCATTCTGGGATACCGCAGAGAGGAGCTGAAGAAAAATGTCCGTCTTGAACCTCAGCTTCCGCCAGGTATGATGATTGTGAATAAGATCCCCTCAGCTATTCAATATACTTTGAGTGGACCTCGAGTGATGCTAGAGGTCGCCAATAAGCGGATTCAGCCCATTAGGCTAGACTTGACCCACACGCGGCAAGCGACAAACGGCTTTTCACTCACTGAAGACCTCTTGGGAGAGTTACCACCGGGGGTGAGAGTTACTTATATCCAGCCACCGCAGGTTTTAATCAGACTCGAAGAGGTTGTGGAGAAATATGTTCCCGTGAAAGCCACTGTCAGCGGAAAATTGGCCCCTGGGTATGAATTGGCCGCGATTAAGACAACCCCATCGAAAATAGCTGTTTTAGGCCCCAAAGGTTTGCTGGATTCGCTTGATTTTATAGGAACTGAAGCCTTTAACATCGATGGGTTAAATGTTAATCGAGATGGGGTGGTAGATGCTGAAGTGGATACTTCTCAAGGGTTTCAACTTTCGAGAGACAAAATGGTCAAAGTTCGGGTAATAGTAAAAAAGGTGAATTTGGAAAACTAAAAAGGGTATCGAAATGGCTAAGGACAGCAAATTATTCGGAACTGATGGGGTGAGGGGAGTTGCCAATCAACACCCTATGACAAGCGAAATCGCAATGGCCATTGGCCGAGCAACCGCCTATCTCTTTTGCCAAAAAGATAATCGAGGTCTTCCTAAGAATACTAAAGTTGTGATTGGGAAAGACACTCGTCGTTCGGGTTATATGTTAGAAAATGCCCTCTCAGCAGGGTTTTGCTCGATGGGAGCCAAAGTGTTTTTGGTGGGGCCTCTTCCCACCCCAGGTATTGCTTTTATTACTCGAAGTATGAGAGCTGACGCTGGGGTTATTATTTCAGCGAGCCACAACCCCTATCACTATAATGGGATTAAAATTTTTGATCGAGACGGGTACAAACTTCCTGATACCACTGAAAAAGAGATTGAGCATGTTATGTTTTCTGAGGAACTCAATCGTTATCGACCCACGATGGACTTTATCGGAACTGCCAAAAGAATTGAGGACGCTACGGGGAGATACATCGTTTACATCAAAGATACTTTTCCCCAAGAGCAAACTTTAGATGGAATCCGTGTAGTTTTGGATTGTGCAAATGGTGCGGCTTACAAAGTTGCCCCGATTGTATTTGAAGAGTTGGGGGCAGAAGTATTTACGCTTCATAATCAACCCAATGGTGAAAACATAAACGACCAGTGCGGGGCTGTGTACCCACAAGCGATGTGTAAAGCTGTTCATGAGCATCGAGCTGAAATCGGTATTGCACTTGATGGTGATGCTGATCGCTGTATTTTGTCCGATGAGAATGGAGAAGTGGTGGATGGGGATCAGATTATGGCTATCTGTGCCCTGCATATGCTCAGAGAAGGAACTTTGAATAGAAACACTTTGGTCGCGACACCCATGAGCAACATGGGTTTAACGGTAGCTGTGAAGCGAGCTGGGGGCCGAGTTATCCATGCTCAAGTAGGTGATCGTTACATCGTCGAAACGATGAGAAAAGAAAAATTAAATCTGGGCGGAGAACAGTCTGGACACTTGGTGTTTCTTGAACACAACACTACCGGCGATGGCATGATGGCGGCTTTGAAGATTTTGTCTATCATGAAAAAGACAGGGAAAAAATTATCTGAACTCAAGCGACAAATGACTCAGTACCCACAAGTGCTGGAGAATGTCGTTGTTAAACAAAAAGAATCCTTTGAAAACTTTCCTAAAATCGTGGATTGCATCAAAAAAGTTGAAAACGCTCTTGGTGAGAACGGTAGGGTTCTCGTTCGATATTCTGGCACTGAACCTCTAGCTCGCGTGATGGTTGAGGGTGAGGATTACAGCAAGATCAGAGAATATGCTGCCGACATAGCACAAAGTATCCGCACACAATTAGGGTAGTGGTTTTTTAAAATATGCAACCCTTAGTCACATCGTCACAAATGCAGGAGATTGACCGAAGGACTATTTCAGAACTCGGCCTGCCTGATTTACTTCTGATGGAACATGCCGCGCTTGGAGTTGTAAAGGCGCTGGAAAGTCGGTTTCGGAACCGTTTAAGTGAAACTCGGGGAATTATTCTTGCGGGGACTGGTAATAATGGTGGGGATGCACTAGCTGTAGCAAGGATATTGGATTCCTTGGGATTAAAAAAGATATTTGTAGGTTTAGTTGGTGATGAAAAGAAGTTATCTAAATCAACGCAAACTCAAAAAGAGGTCTTGGGCAGATTAGGTATCCCCATTTTTTGGCCGGACAAACCCGATCAGGAGCTCTTTGAGGCTTGTGACTGGATTATCGACGGATTTTTTGGAACTGGATTGAGTCGAGAAATACAAAGTCCTTACAAAAAATGGATTGAAACAATCAATACTTTTTATGGGAAAAAATGGATTATCTCTATTGATGTTCCCAGCGGTCTCGATAGTGATACTGGGCATCCTTTGGGAATATCTGTGATGGCTTCTCAGACGGTCACTCTTGGTTTTATTAAGCGGGGTTTAGTAACGGGCTCTGCAGCTGATTACGTAGGCCAGCTTAATTTAGAACCGATACAGATTCCTCGCATTATCCCTTTTAGCGTTGATACTTTCCTATATGGATCAGAAGATGCCAAAAAATTACCGAAACGCCGCCCCACTAGCCACAAAGGAAGTTTTGGTCACGTCTATGTATGGGCATCTGAAGAGTCAACTCAAGGAGCTTGTATTCTTGCAAGTTTAGGAGCTCTTCGAACAGGCGCTGGATTAGTGAGCGTGGTCGGAGAAAGTTCCAACCTTAAAGATTTGAGACAGCGACTCCCAGCTGAAGTCATGACAGAAGTCATTAGCGAAAAAATGTTTGAAAAAACGCAAGGAGTTTGGATTCAAGGGCCTGGAATGGGAGACCAAGATGCAAACTTGAGTTCTTTTAATTATCTTGAAAAAGCGATTATGAATCAGTGGAAGTGTGTTCTTGATGCCGATGCTTTAAATTTGATCGCAAAGAACAAAAAAAAGATTTTGCCAATGTTTAAGAAAGCCCGACCCGACCAAATCATTCTGACCCCACACCCCAAGGAAGCCTCTAGGCTGCTTCATTGGGAAGTCGCTGAAGTTGAAAAAGACCGTTATGCCACGGTCAGAGCACTTGCGGAGACCTATGGTGCTTCTGTGGTTCTGAAAGGAAAAGGGACACTTATCCAGATCCCAGGACAACCCTGTGTTGTGGTGGCCACTGGAGATACTGGCCTGTCCAAAGGAGGAACTGGAGATCTCTTAGCTGGAATGATTGGAGCCTTTTTGGCTCAAGGATTACCTTCCGAAATGGGGGTACCATTGGGAGTTTACCTCCATGGAAGAGTTTCAGAGCGTGTGACTCAGGTTTATGGCCAGCCCCGATCAACGATTGTATCTGACCTAGCGCTTCAGATTCCTCAAGTACTGAGGGAACTGGAGCCCGCATGACGGTACGTCTATCGCGAGAGTTTTCTTTGGAGCATGTCGACCTGTTCGCAGAGGAAATCCTACGAATATTCCCTAAGGGGGCCATTGTCGGGCTTTCTGGAGAATTAGGTAGTGGAAAAACAACTCTTGTTAGAGCTGTCATCAAATTGATTTCTCAAAAAGAACAGGCCCAAATTGAGAGAGTTATAAGCCCATCTTTTGTTCTTCATCAGTGTTATGAAAACATTAAGCCTCCTGTACATCATTTTGACCTTTATCGAATGGAAAGAGTTGACGAGGCTATGTTGGTGGAACTTGAGTACTATGAAAGCCTAGCCAAAATGAAGGAGCAAGAGGGTTTTGTATTTGTCGAATGGCCTGAGATGTGTGTTCAAAGTTCTATTCTCGATTTAGATTGCAGAATTGAAATTGAGATCTTGGGAAAGAACAGAAAATATTCTA
>DDPO01000023.1 GCA_002342225.1 Bdellovibrionaceae bacterium UBA2466
CCAAGATTATACTTAGAGATCATCTCTTTAGGATAAGCGCTTACAACCTCAGTAGAATCTGGAAGCTGTTTTTTAGCAGCGTCATAGCCTTCGAAACCATTATCAATAACAGCAATTTTGATTTGGCTAAGATTAGGTTGGTAAGAGTATTGGTCTAAGCCAAAAAACTTTCTGATTTCTTGAATTTGTTCAAGCTCAGTAGCAGCTTCTGCTTTCAACGAAAACGTGGAAAGTCCTAAGCTGGACAAAACAAGAGAAATTGAGAGGAAGTTTAATATTTTTTTTACCATTGCCATTGAACCTCCGATTGGAGCCTGCAGGACCAATTTCCTGAAGCCTCTTGGGTTTGACCAGAACGATTGGTCATCGAATAGCATTTAAACTCTGCATTCATTTGCCAAGAATCGAGCGTGTAATTGATCTGGCAATTGGGCTTGTAATAGGAATTTGGGTTTTCGACCAACCGGAAAGTGCCATTGTTTTTGTCTGAATCTATCGCAAGGATAAAACTGTCTTGGCCAGGGTTGGCTGCGACATTGTATGTTCTGGAGCCTGAGGAGTCGCTTAAATCCACATGTCCCATTCGAACTGATAACGTAGAGCCGCTGTTGGCATCGTTGAAGATGATAACTGTTTCATTTTTTTGCTTGTCACTGATACAGCTTACGTTGTGTTGATTGACAAAATTTCTTTGGAGGGAGCCAATTTGAAAAAAAGCGGTCGCTGGTAAAGAAGGCCCGTTCTCGTATGCATATCCTTTAGGGTTTTCGCTATCGTAAGCAGACTTATTGCCCCCGCCGCAAGATACGACAAACACAGCCAGTAAAAGAGGAACCAGATTTTTAAACATAGCTATCCTTTAAGTTCGTTAAAAGTTGGGGAAATATAAGGGAATCAAAATTTATGTCTAGACGCAAAGTTCGTCATCGCTTGAAACAGAGAAAAAATAATAATGATTACATATACTTAATCACAAACTACCCGAGTAAAATATTACACTTGATTTGCGCATCGCAGCAAAAAAGTGGTCCAAAACACAGAATTTGATGGATCTCTAAGAGCAGCAGTAGTAATGAGGAACGGCAGATGCATTAACGTTAAAGGAAATCCAGAGAGATGGGTTTTGTTTCTCTGGAGTTTCTTTTTTTGGAGGTAATTATGAACTTAGTGAAATGGATGCAAACAGCTGCAGTAGCAATGGCCTTCGTCTTTGCTTCTAACGTTGTTGCTGATCAATTAGATAACGAAGCTAAAGAAGCTGCAAACGCTGCTCCTAAAGCTATGATGGTTAAAGTTAACCCTGAAACCAAAACTGTTGAGGTTTTCCGAGTTAACAAATTGAGCGATAGCATCACTGCTAAAGCTGCTACAAGCGGAATAGAGTCCACTATCGCCACAATCGAAAACCCTGAGAACAAAGTTGCTGAGTTCAAGTTGTCTAACAAAGAATTAGACAAAGACAGTTCAACTGAAGCTTGGTGGTATCGTTGGTGGGGATATAGCTACCGTTGGAACTACTGGGGTGGATATTCACCTTATTACTACAACTGGGGCATGCCCTTCTACAATCCTGGGTACTTCTCCTACGGATATGGGTACAGATATAACTACGCTTGGAACTACGGTTGGAACAACTGCTATTACGGTTGGTACTACTAAGAGTTCTTTTCTAAAGATTTAAAGAGCGGGTGACTTGAAAGTTACCCGCTTTTTTTATTTCTTCTTTCCGCTTTTCCAAAGCTTCTGCATCCACTTTTCAATTTCTTTGGCTTCTGTCGGAATACCTTGAGAAAGATTTTTATGTCCTTTCTCAGTGACAACAATGTCATCCTCAATCCTAATTCCAATGCCTCGATACTTAGCGGGGACAGTCAAGTCGTCGGTTTGAAAATAGAGTCCGGGCTCTACGGTCAGCACCATACCGGGCAAGAGTTTTCCGTATTTGTAATTTTCGGCCCTTGCTTGTGCACAATCATGAACATCAATTCCCAACATATGGCTTACATTGTGAAGAGAGTAGCGTTTGTAAAACTGATTCTCATCTTTGAGCGCTTCTTCGGCAGTTGTTGGTAAAATTTTCAATCGTTCTAAACCCTCAGCTAGAACTTTCATCGCAGCTGTATTAGGAGCCATGAAATCATTTCCGGGTTTTACCTCTTTAAGCCCTGCTTTTTGAGCTGCGAGAACGATGTCGTAAATTTCAAGTTGTTCTTTTGTAAACTTCCCGCTGATAGGAAGTGTTCGAGTGATGTCGGCTGTATAGAGCGAGTGTCCTTCAATCCCTGCATCTAAAAGCAGAAGATCTCCCTTTTCAATCTTACCAGTATTTTTATTCCAATGAAGGGTGCAAGCGTGGGCCCCTGAAGCAACGATTGAAGCATATCCGACATCATTGCCCTCTATTCGGGCTCGGGTAAAAAATACACCTTCTAACTCTCGCTCTGTTTTAGCGGTCTTTAACCTCGCGATCACATCTTCGAACCCTCGCTTGGTGGCTTCAATAACCATTGCTAGCTCTTTGAGTTCCGCTTTGTCTTTGATAAGGCGCATTTCTGAAAGAGTCGCTGCTAAGATTTTATCTTTCTCAACCTGTTCAGGCCCCTCGAGGCAGATCCATTTTTCTAGTTTCTCAGAATTGCCTCTTAAAATACGAACCGTTTTTTTGCTTTTTTTAAGGTTTTCC
>DDPO01000011.1:0-53230 GCA_002342225.1 Bdellovibrionaceae bacterium UBA2466
AAGCCTTTAGACAAAACCCTGAGTCATTTCAAGGCCTTGATGTTAACGTTCTTGGCCTAGGCCCCTTGACTAGCGCCTCAAAAACTTTGAACTATCTAGAGGTTGAACGAGAGATTTTGAAAGCCTTGTCGTCCATGAAAGGTAGAGAAATTGATAATGAGCAAGATTTTTAATCGGTCCTTAATTGCTATCAGTGTGGCAGTCCGAAGTTTTCACATGTTTTTTTCCTTTGGGGGCTGTTGTCGATTTGAGCCGACTTGTTCTAATTATTGCGTGGAAAGTTTAAGAGCCCATGGTGTGTTAAAAGGCACCTATTTGAGCCTGAAGAGAGTTTTAAGTTGTCGCCCCTTGGGAGGGTTTGGCTTTGATTATTTAGGTCGGGAGGTAGGTTAAATATGGCTTCCAGAACTTGGTTAGCAGTTTCTTTAATGTTGTTTATTTGGTTTGGATACATGAGATGGTTGGCGCCCATCCCTGCGCCAACAGCGACAAAGACCGCAACTTCTTCCGTAGACACGACTTCGAAACCTTCTGACGGCTCTTCATCAACTAAAAGCTCTTCGGGTCCTGTAGCGATCGCAGTTAATTCAAGCGCTTTCAATCCGATAGAGCTAGGGAAAGTGTTTCCAGTAAAAACTTCAAAGCTTGATCTTGTCTTTTCATCAAACGGTGGAAAGCTCATGGAAGCCAAACTAAATAACTTTCATGAAACAATCGATGACTCCACTCCTTTAATAACACCTGTAACGAGGGAGAAAAGCTCTCTGGCTCTTGGAGCCCTATTTACGGATCCTAGCTTAATCGAATTCTCCGCGGGAGATTTTGATGGAAAACAGAGCGGGAAAAGTTTGACTTTTTCTCGAAAAAACAAAACCGCATCAGTTGTGAAAGAGTATTTTTTTCAAGACGACTCTCATTTTGTCGAGACAAAAATAACAATCTCTATTCCCAAAGAAGACCGAAGGGAATGGGGCAGCTTGTTGGTTCCCGTTGGGACAAACGACACAGAAACTTTCGAGGGGCAGATTCCATTGAAGTCTTGGGAGTTGGTCTATTATCAAAACGATGAAATTCACCGAATTAATTTAGAGAAGCTTCGTAAAGACGATGAAGCTGTAAAGCAAGGCCACACCGAGTGGGTTGCTTTTGGAAATCGATATTTTTCGAGCGCTGTTATTACTGAGGGCAATCAAATTAACCCCGATATCGTCATTAAAAAGACAGAGGGTTTTAATGGCGCTTATCTAAGGTTTCCGCTGGTTTTTAAAGATGGGCAAAAGGATATTCAGTTTTCTTTAAAATATTTTATTGGTCCCAAAGACCACAAAGAGCTCTCACAGGTTCCCGGTTTAAAAAAGCTAATAGATTTTGGAACTTTTACAGTTTTTGCCTATCCTTTGCTTGAGATTTTGAGATTCTTTTACAAGTTTATTCATAACTACGGCATAGCAATTATTCTTCTGACGCTTTTAGTGAGAGCACTATTTTATCCATTATCCCAAAAAAGCATGCAGTCCATGAAAGCGATGCAAAAGCTTCAACCTCAAATTGCAGCACTTAAAGAAAAGTACAAAGATGATCAAAAAAAATTGAATGAAGAACAAATGGCGTTATTTAAAGCACATAAAGTTAATCCTGCTGGTGGTTGTTTGCCCATGTTGGTTCAGCTCCCAGTCTTTATTGCGCTATATGCCGTACTGGGAAATGCTATTGAGCTGTTTCACGCGCCTTTTTTTGGTTGGATCCAAGACCTCTCAACGAAGGATCCCTATTATATTTATCCGGTGTTGATGGGCGTTGCGATGTTGGCCCAACAGAAAATGACGCCAAGCGCAGGAATGGACCCAGCGCAGCAAAAGCTAATGTACTTTATGCCGGTTATTTTTACCTTCATGATGGTAAATCTTCCCTCGGGCCTTACTCTTTATATTTTTGTGAGCACCATTCTTGGTGTGGCCCAGCAACTTGCTTTGAAAGACAAGAAGGGTTCTGTTCCGCAACCGGCATAGTTTATGTTGCGAAAAAATCTTAGTCTTGAAGACACTATTTTTGCTTTAACGTCAGGTGCGCTTCCCTCGGCAGTGGCTGTTGTCAAAATGTCAGGACCCGAGGCTTTTGCTATTTCTGAAAAAGTATTTTTTCCTCACAACGAGAAACTTTCTAAAAAAAGGGCTGTTTGGACCGGCATTTTAAAAACTAGGGATAATCAAAAAATAGATAATATTGTTGCAGTAACTTTTGTGGGGCCCCATTCCCATTCGGGAGAAGACACTGTTGAGTTTCACTGCCATGGTTCAGTTGCAGTTGTAAAACTACTCGAAAGGGAGTTGCTCGCACTCTCCGCTCGGCCTGCATCTCGGGGAGAATTCTCCTATCGTGCTTTGTTAAACGGAAAACAGACGCCCACAGATCTTGAAAATCTTGGAGACGTTTTCAAAGCCAGTCATTCGGCAGATCTTGAAGCCATCTACAAACGAAAAGATGGTGGCCTTGAAAGAGAAATTGAGAGTTTTAGGTCAAAACTTATCTCCCTACAGGCCGTACTAGACACTGCCGTGGATTTTACGGACGAATATTCTCACGTGGTTGAGCAAGCGGCGGCATCTGTTGAGTCGATTATTCGTGGCTGTTCAGTGGTTACTCATAGATACTCACGCTTTAAGAACGGAAAATCCTTGCCAAAAATGGTCTTGGTCGGCAGTCCAAACGCTGGAAAATCTTCGTTATTCAATGCTCTTTTGGGCAGATACAGAGCGATTGTTTCTGCTGAGGCCGGCACTACACGCGATGCGATTGAAGAACAGATTGAGATTCTGGATCGACCTTGGAATGTAGTGGACACTGCCGGATTTCGTTCAACCGATAGCGCTATTGAAAAAGAAGGAATCGAACTGGGTACCTCTTTTCTTTCCTCGGCGTCCATCTGGATTTTAGTCATTGATGGAACGGTTGGTTTGAAAAAGAGAGAGGTAGAGCTTTTACAGAGCTATCGAAACATTCCTCATTTGGTTCTTTGGAACAAAAAGGACTTGAATGGCTGGTCAGCAGTTTCGACCCCACTTTCAGCAAAAGTGATTGAGGGCTCAGTACTAAACTCTTTCGATATCGAGTCATTTTGGTGTGAACTAGAGAATCTTTGTAGAAATACTCAGATTGGCGAAACCGGGCCTATACCTACAGCAGTTCAAGCGGCTCGACTTGAGACTATTAGTGCGGCGCTTAAAGAATTGAAGGATTCTATAGGGTTAGGCCTACCCCCGGAAATTCTAGCAGAAAAGAATCGAAGTATTATGGTTCAACTCGAAAATGTGGTAGGGAAAGTCGAAGTTGATGATGTGCTGGGTCGAATTTTCTCAGAGTTTTGTATTGGGAAGTAAAAAATGTTCCACGTGAAACATTTTAACGTAGTTGTAATAGGGGGAGGACACGCTGGTTGTGAAGCCGCTCTCGCGTCCGCAAGGATGGGTTCCTCGACCCTTCTTATTACAATGGATCCGTTGAAAATCGCAGAGATGTCCTGCAATCCATCTATTGGCGGAGTTGGCAAGGGCCAACTAGTGAAGGAGATCGATGCCCTTGGTGGAGAGATGGGCAAAAACGCAGATTTCACCGGGATCCAGTTTAAAAGATTGAACACTAGAAAAGGAAGCGCGGTTCAATCCTCTCGATGCCAATCTGACAAAAAACAATATGCATTAAGAATGCAAAGGGTTGTGTCTGAAACTGCTAACCTTCAAGTGTTTCACGGCGAGGTCAAAAACATTCGAACTGAAAACGGCGGGGTGTCGTCAGTTCAAGTGAAAGGACTTAATGGCATCCTTGAAGAAATATCTACCAATGCAGTTGTCATAACTGCAGGAACTTTCATGAAAGCTGTCATGCATACCGGCTTTGAAAAATCCGAAGGTGGAAGATTTGGGGAGCCCCCGTCTTTAGGTCTCTCTGATAATTTAAGAGAACTTGGGTTTCAACTGCTTCGTCTTAAAACCGGAACTCCTGCAAGATTAATTAAGGAGACTATAGATTTTTCTCAAATGGAGAGCCAAGCTGGAGATGAACCACCCAGTAAGTTTAGTTTCTGGGACACTTCGATAGTCTTACCTCAAGTAGATTGCTATTTAACGTTCACTAACGAAAAAACCCACAAGGCTATTAAGGATAATTTGCATCGCTCACCCCTTTACAGTGGAGAAATCAAGGGTATCGGCCCTAGATATTGTCCTTCTATTGAGGACAAAGTGGTAAAGTTTCCAGAGAAAGGCAGACACCAGCTTTTTTTCGAGCCAGAAGCCCTCGATTCTAATTGGATCTATCCTAATGGCATATCAACGAGTCTGCCGGCCGATGTTCAGGAAATTTTTATTCGGGCCATACCAGGCTGTGAGGAAGTAAAAGTAGCTCGATACGGCTATGCTGTAGAATATGATTGTATTGATCCGAGGCAATTAAAGCCAAGCTTAGAATCAAAGGTTGTCAGTGGGCTATTTCTAGGGGGACAAGTCAACGGAACTTCGGGATATGAAGAGGCTGCGGCTCAAGGTCTTTTGGCCGGGATCAATGCCGCCCTTAAATCGCAGGGTCGCGAGCCTTTGATTTTGTCTCGAACTGAGTCCTACATCGGTGTCATGGTAGATGATTTGACCTCTCTAGGAGTTAACGAACCCTATAGAATGTTTACTTCCAGGGCCGAATATCGGCTATCGCTGAGAGAGGACAATGCAGATTTGAGGCTTAGTAAGCACGGAATTGAGCTTGGACTCTTGAATGAGGATCAGCAACGCCAGTATCAAGACAGGGCGAGGGCTATTTCGGATACAAAAACGTTCCTAAAAACGACTTATATAAGGCCTTCTGAAGATGTTCAGACCCTATTGGCCGGCAAAAATCTTTCACCTATTCAACAGGCGCAGTCTATGGATTCCTTGATCAAAAGACCTGAGCTTTCGTTTCGAGAGGTATCAGCATTGTATAACGGTCCCCTTCCCCATGATTTGAACCTGCAGACCATTGAAACATTGGAAGTAGAAGTGAAATATGAAGGATACGTAGCTATGCAAGCTCAGGAAATTGAGCGACTCAAAAAGCTTAGGAGTTTGAGCATACCTAGAGAGCTCTGTTATGGCTCTGTTTCAGGGTTATCAATTGAGATACGAGAAAAGCTTGAACGATTTAAGCCAAACACGATAGCCGATGCCGCTCAAATTTCGGGGGTTACTCCCGCTGCTCTCTCGGCACTACTTTTTCACATTCGACAAAAGTCTGGAACCTCAGAAATTTCATGCTGACCGAACAATTTAAAAGTCATGCTACCTCTTTCCCCCAATTGGCGAACACCTCTGATCAGGAGCTCGAGTTATACGAGACCCATTTTAGACTCCTTAGGAATTGGAATGAGCGAATGGCTTTGGTTTCAAAGAAAAGCATCGATAAGTCTTTCGCCACTCATTATGTCGACAGCATTATGATCTCTGACTTTGGTGAGAAACACAGAAGTGGTCGATTAGTCTATGATCTTGGAACTGGTGCTGGATTCCCAGGGATAGTTTATGCCATTCGCTATCCCCAAGCTCAGGTTTCCATTTTTGAACGAAGTTTGAAGAAGCAAACTTTTCTATCGGCGGTTCTTGCGACTTTGAACCTACCGAACCTTAAATTGGGTGGAGAGCTTCCCAACCAAAAGATGACTGGACTATTTCTGGCTAGGGCTGTTTTGCCGCCCATAGAGCTTTTCAAATTTATGAGCAAGAGAATGTCTAGCGGTAGCACATTGATTGTAAATGTGGGTGGAAAGAGTGAAGACATTAATAATCCACCAGAGTTTTTGCGTAAAAACAGCGAAACCTATGAACTCCCCATGGATTCAGGATCGAGAAGAGTCGAGAGTTTTGACTTCGTTCCACGTGGAACAATTTGACGCGAAATTTGTTCCACGTGGAACAGCAGTCTTTACTTAATCTTTTAGTTTTGGCCCCTCGTTCCATTTAAGTGTTCGAAAACATTATTTTTTTAGTGGAAAAAATTTTGAAGACTAAAAAAAATTATGATAGAAATATCAATCACATAATCTAACTAGAGCTCAAAAATCTTATGGCAAATATCATAGCAATCGCAAATCAAAAGGGCGGTGTCGGGAAAACCACTACAGCAGTGAATCTTGCGGCATCGGTAGCAGCGGCAGAGAAAAAAGTTTTACTAGTTGATCTTGATCCTCAGGGAAATGCTTCGAGTGGTTTGGGGTTGGACAAAGCCCTTTTTCCAGACAAAAACATTTATCACGTTCTAATTGATGAGTTGCCGATTCGTGAAGCTATCTACCCTACCGGGCTTGAGTTTCTAAAAGTTTGTCCGTCTGACAACAATTTGAGTGGTGCCGAAATTGAATTGGTTCAAGCGATTGCCAGAGAGCTTCGACTTAAAAATGCATTTGAAGAATTAGAAAAATCAGAAGGAATTAAGTTCGACTATATTTTTATCGATTGCCCACCTTCTTTGGGGCTTTTGACTCTAAACGCACTTACAGCGGCCAACTATTATTTGATCCCTCTGCAATGTGAATACTATGCAATGGAAGGTTTAGGACAGTTTCTTCACACCGCTGAACTTATTCGAAAAGGGCTCAATAAAAAATTACAACAACTCGGTATTGTCCTGACTATGTTTGATTCTAGAAACAACCTTTCCAGACAAGTTGTGACAGAAGTTAAAAACCATTTTAAAAGTACCGTTTTTGATACGGTGATTCCGCGAAATGTTAAGCTTAGCGAAAGCCCGAGTCACGGGAAACCAGTGCTACTTTATGACATCAGCTCTACCGGTTCTCAAAGTTATTTGAATTTAGCTCAAGAAGTCATCAAACGATTAGAGGGAACTGAAAAAGCAGAGAAAGATACTCAAGCATTACAACCACTGACAGAGCAGACCATTGAGGATGATCTTCCAGAGATACCCACTGAACTTTTAAATGAAATCGGACCCAATGAACAGAAAGGGATAGAACATGGCAACGCTTGATATCGACAGAAAAAAACCCCTCGGGAGAGGTTTGGCATCTTTGATTCCAGAGGCTCAGGGTCCAGAGGGAACATTGCCTGGTGCACAACTTAAGAAAGATTTTTTCTACTGTGACATCGAAAAAATCGTTCCCAATACCTATCAGCCCAGAAAAATTTTTCAAAAAGAAGCTCTTGAAGAACTTGTTGAGTCGGTTAAGGTTCATGGAGTCATTCAGCCTCTTGTTGTTAGACAAAAAGATGGTCGTTATGAGCTGATAGCGGGAGAGCGCAGATGGCGAGCTGCTCAAAGAGCCGGTCTCAAACAAGTTCCGGTTGTGGTGAAAGAGATTGATGGAGATCAAACCTCTCTTGAGATGGCCATCATTGAGAACATTCAACGAGAAGATCTTAACTGCATCGAAGAAGCTATCGCATATCAGCAATTGATGGATGAGTTCCAATTGTCGCAAGAAGACATTGCGACACGAGTCGGTAAAAACCGAGCGACAGTTGCGAACACTTTGCGATTGTTAAAATTACCTGCTGTTATTCGAGAAGATATCACTGCTGGTAAAATTACGATGGGGCATGCTCGAGCACTTTTGTCTTTAGAATCTGCCGAAGACCAACTCGCAGTTCGTGAAATGATCGTAAAAAAGAAACTCTCTGTTCGTGACACTGAGCGCAAGGTCGGAGAGGTCATTCGAGACAAAAACAAAACAGACGGTAGCGCGCCAAGTCAAAAAAGTGTCCATCTGACAGGTTTGGAAGATGACCTTAAGAGAATTTACGGAACGATGGTAAAAATCGTCGGCAATGAAAATAAGGGACTCATTCAGTTCACTTATACGACTCGCGAAGACCTAATGCGGTTGGCAGATGAGTTGAAGGAAGAAAATGTTTCAACGACGAACGGACCCGTTTGATCTCCCCTCGGTCAGCCATGAAGTAACAGTAGTTCTTCAGAAGGGCTGTCATCTAGAGGGTCGGCTTCAATTTGAAGGAACTGCTCGTATCGATGGTAGTTTCAAGGGGGAGATTTTTACTCCTGATATTTTAATTATTGGTGATGAAGCTCAAGTTACGGGGCAAATAGAGGCTGATGTTGTTGTAATTTCAGGACATTTTTCGGGCGATATCTACGCCACTCAAAGAATAGAAATTCAAGCTCCCGCTGTAGTTCGGGGAACTGTGCAAACGGCAATTTTACAGATCGAAGAGGGGGCTGTTTTCGATGGAAAAACCAAGATGCTAGGGCCCCTACCCGGCATATCTAGACCCACCAAGTCGACCTAGTAACACCTTCAAAATACTGCGCAAAAACTCATCCCCTTCCTTGACACACCCGCGCTTGGGCTGTAAACCTGAGCAGCTGAATTTTCGAGAGGATAACCATGGAATTAATGGAAGGGCTGGTCTTAGATAAACAGTTCGGAATCGAATTTTTGATTCAGCTTGCCCTATTTTTAGCGAGTTTTTCGGTGATGAAACTTTTCGTGTTTAAGCCGATGCTGGAACTCATTCATATTCGCGAACACAAAACACACGGTTTAAAAGAAGAAGCAGAAACTGCAAAACACAAAGCTGCAAAATTAAAAACAGATTATGAGAGCCTCTTAAAGTCGGAACATAAAAAGACGACTGAATGGCTTGAGGCTGAGAAGAAAAAGGTAACTGCAGAGGAAACCAAAATCATTCAAGCAGCCCATGATGAAGCCTCTCAAAAATTAGAAACTATTAGAAAGCAAATCACCGGTGATACTGAAAAAGCTCGAGGTGAATTGGCGCCGCTTATTTCTGACTTTGCTAGCCGAATAGCTACAAAGTTGGTAGGTAAACCAATAAAAATCTCAGGCGATGATCAAGGGTTAAAAAAAAACCTAAATAATCGTCCGGTAGTACAAGGATAGCGATGGAACAAGACGTAATCATTGCGAGTGTTTTAAACTTTAGCGTAGTCGTTTTTGTTTTCGTGTTTTTTGGAAGAAAACCGTTCGGTAATTTTTTGATGACGAGATCTCAAAGTTTAAAAACTGAGATTGAAGAAGCAGAGAAAGTTGTTTCGGAAGCGCGGGCCGAGCTAGCAACGTGGGAAAACAATTGGAGTCAAGCTACAGCTCACGCACAAAAAAATCAGCAAGATAGCGAAAACAGTCTAAAAAGATTCAAAGAGAAAACGATCGCTCAAGCTAGTCACGAAGCGGAGAGAATCAAAAAAGAAGCCGAACTTATGAGCTCTGGAGAATCGGTTAAAGCAAGAAGAACTCTGGAGAGAGAAGCTATTGAAAGCAGTGTGGAATTAGCCGAACTTTATTTGGGAGAACATCTGCCGGTGCAAGATAAGCACAAGCTAGTAACTGAATTTGTCGAATTGGTGAACAATGGCGCAAGATAAGGTTTCACAAAGATACGCAAAGGCCGTTTTTGATTATCTTAAAGATGAGGCGAAGGTTCGTTCCATGATCGGTGAACTTCAAGAATTTGCGATGTTGATCGAAGGCAGCTCGGAGCTCACTCTGGTTCTTACCAGCGATGTTTATTCAGACAATGAAAGATTGGCTGTTGTGAATGACCTTGTAGGCAAAGCGAAGCTATCCAAAGATACCCAGAGAGTGCTTTCTGTTCTTACAGCTGCCAAACGTCTCGATCATTTAAAATCTATCGTTGATAAACTTAAGCTCATTTTATTGGAGTCCGGAAATGTGGTTTCCCTCAGTGTGGAAACAGCGACGTCACTTGAAACAGATGAAAAGAAAAAGATTGAAGACAGGTTTACTAAGATTTTAGGCAAAAAAGTCGAAGCTAGTTACAAAGTGGATCCTGCTCTTTTGGGTGGGCTTCGGGTAACAGCCGCCGGCAGAACTTATGATGGTTCTTTAACTGGCTGGTTAAGTAGTTTCGAGGAAAGTTTAATTACGGGTTAACGGAGGAAACATGCAGCAAATTCGCGCCGATGAAATCAGTGAAATTATTAGAAAGCGCATTGAAGACTTTGATAAAGAGGTTCAAGTCGCTGAGACTGGAACAGTATTAAATGTCGGGGACGGAGTTGCCCGTATTTATGGACTTCAAGGAGCTATGGCTGGAGAGATGGTCGAGTTTCCTGGGGGGCTTTACGGAGTGGTTTTGAACCTCGATGAAGAGAGCGTTGGTGTTGCTGTTTTCGGGGATGTCGAAGCTGTTAAAGAAGGAGACGTCGTAAAGCGAACCGGAAGAATTCTTCAAGTACCCGTAGGTGAAGCTCTTGTAGGTCGAGTTGTGAATGCTTTGGGACAACCTATCGACGGATTGGGAGCCCTCAATAGCAAGGAATCCAGAAACGTTGAGATTAAAGCTCCTGGAATTGTGAAGCGGCAATCGGTAAGAGAGCCTTTGCAAACCGGTATTAAAGCGATCGACGCCATGGTTCCAATTGGTCGTGGCCAGCGAGAATTGATCATTGGTGACCGCCAAACTGGTAAAACAGCAGTGGCTATCGACACGATTATTAATCAAAAAGGCCAAGGAGTTTTTTGTATTTATGTAGCTATCGGGCAGAAAAACTCAACTGTTGCTCTAGTGGTCGACAAGTTGAGAGCCGCCGGAGCTATGGATTACACTATCGTAGTCTCCGCAACTGCAAGCGCATCAGCTCCTCTTCAATATATTGCCCCTTATGCGGGTGTCACAATGGGAGAATGGTTCAGAGATAATGGTAAACATGCCCTTATCGTTTATGATGACTTAACAAAACAAGCAGCTGCTTATCGTCAGTTATCACTACTTTTAAGACGTCCACCAGGAAGGGAAGCTTATCCTGGAGACGTGTTCTATATTCATAGCCGGTTGCTTGAGCGTGCTGCGAAACTAAGCGACAAAGAAGGTGGCGGAAGTTTAACCGCACTACCTATTATTGAAACCCAAGCTGGTGACGTATCCGCGTATATTCCCACGAACGTGATCTCTATTACCGACGGTCAGATCTTCTTGGACACAGATCTTTTTTACTCAGGTGTTCGACCTGCAATTAACGTAGGTCTTTCAGTCTCTCGAGTGGGCGGAAGTGCTCAGACTAAAGCCATGAAGGCTATTGCCGGTAACTTACGGTTGTCACTCGCTCAGTATCGAGCGATGGCCGCTTTTGCTCAATTTGGATCTGACCTTGATAAAGCTACTCAAGATCAGTTGGCTCGCGGAGAGAGAATGGTTGCTATCTTAAAACAGGGGCAATACGTACCTCAGCCAATCGAAAAACAAGTTGTGATTATTTACGCTGGAACCAATGGTTACCTAGATAAGTTTCCCACCTCCAGAGTTGGCGCGTATGAGAAGGGACTGTTTGAGTTTGTGGATCAAAAATATCCAAAACTTTTCGAAGAAATCAGAACCAAAAAAGCGATTGATGACCAAGTGAAACCAATGCTGGTTAAAGCCCTCGAGGAATTTGGAGCCAGCTTCGCTTAAAGAGAAACGACATGGCAGATCGCAAGGAAATTAGAAAGCGCATAGGCTCAGTCCAGAACACTCGCCAGATAACTCGGGCGATGAAAATGGTTGCTGCNNTACAGGATCTATTCGATTTTACTTTCTCTGTTTCAGCGAGAGGGAATTCAACATCCCCTTCTCGTATCTCGAGAAGAAAAAAAGATTAGATTAGTTGTAGTCGCCGGAGACAGGGGTCTCTGTGGTTCTTTCAATGCAAACGTTTTTAAAGAAGCACAAAAATTCATTAAGGCAAAACAGTCTCAAGGTATCGAAGTAACCTTGGATGTTATAGGCAAAAAAGCCAATGACTTCTTTAAGAGAAGACATCCGATATCGACTTATCACGAAGGTCTTTTGGCAAAAGTGACTTACTCAAAAGCTGCTCAGATTGCTCAAGAGATATTAGATGCGTATCTCAAAGAAGAGTTTGATGCGATCTATTTGGTGTACAACGAATTTAAGTCTGCCATTCAGCAGAAAGTTACTGTTGAAAGGCTCATACCTGTAGCGACAGAAGTTCCAGAGGGTGTTGTCGGTATTCTCAAAGTGGGTGAAGATGAACGGTTCAAAAACTATATATTTGAGCCCTCCAAAGAAGAAATATTGAACGATATTGTGCCCAAACATTTTTACATGCAGTTTTTCCGTTGCGTACTAGAGTCTGTTGCAAGTGAGCACGGTGCTCGAATGTCTGCGATGGAGAATGCTTCCAAGAATGCTTCAGAGATGATCGAAGATCTCACATTGTTGTACAACAAAGCTCGCCAAGCAGCGATCACTAAAGAGCTTATGGAAATTGTCGGTGGCGTGGAGGCCATGAAGTAAAAGATTTAAGATTTAAGGAGAAAAAAATGGCGTCGGTAGAAAACTTTGGACAAATTACTCAAGTCGTGGGACCCGCAGTGGACGTAGCTTTTGCCCCGGGAACCCTGCCCCCAATTTACAATGCTCTAAAGCTCACAAATCCTAGTTTGGGAAAAGAGTCTGAGAATTTAACATTGGAAGTAGCGCAGCACTTAGGAGATGGTGTTGTGAGATGCATCGCCATGGACTCCACAGACGGACTAATCCGTGGAATGAAAGTAAGAGACACCGGAGCCTCTATTCAGATGCCGGTGGGCCGTGAAGCTCTAGGAAGAATCCTGAATGTGATTGGCGAGCCCGTAGATGAAATGGGCCCAGTTAAGGCGAAAAAACATTATTCAATTCACAGAAATCCACCTGCATTTGACGAGCAAAGCACCTCCGTTCAAATGTTGGTGACCGGTATCAAAGTGGTGGATCTTCTAGCTCCTTATGCCAAGGGCGGTAAGATTGGTCTCTTCGGGGGCGCCGGAGTAGGAAAAACCGTTATTATCATGGAGCTTATCAACAACATTGCCCAACAACACGGAGGTCTATCGGTGTTTGCGGGAGTTGGGGAGCGAACCCGTGAAGGTAACGACCTTTGGATGGAGATGAAAGAGTCTGGCGTTATTGATAAGACCTCTCTTGTCTATGGTCAGATGAACGAGCCACCAGGAGCTCGTTTGAGAGTCGCTTTGTCGGCACTTTCCTCTGCTGAATATTTTAGAGATGAAGAAGGACAGGACGTTCTTCTGTTCGTTGATAACATTTTCCGATTTACTCAAGCAGGTTCTGAAGTGTCAGCTCTCTTGGGTCGCATCCCTTCCGCAGTGGGATACCAACCGACCCTTGCAACAGAAATGGGACAACTTCAAGAGCGAATCACAACGACTAAAAAGGGATCGATCACTTCAGTACAAGCGATTTACGTTCCTGCGGACGATTACACCGATCCGGCACCAGCTACTGCTTTTGCTCACTTGGATGCGACAACAAACTTGTCACGACCGATTGCTGAAAAAGGAATCTATCCTGCTGTGGACCCATTGGCTTCGACTTCGAGATTGTTGACTCCTGAAGTGGTTGGTGAGGAGCACTATAGCGTAGCTCGTGAAGTTCAGCGTATCCTTCAGCGCTATAAAGATCTGCAAGATATTATTGCAATTCTCGGTATGGACGAGTTGTCCGAGGATGATAAAGTGACCGTCGCTCGAGCTAGAAAGATTGAGCGCTTCTTATCTCAACCTTTCTTCGTGGCAGAACAGTTCACTGGAAATCCAGGAAAATATGTTGAAGTGAAAGACACTGTAAAAGGCTTCAAAGAAATCATCGATGGTAAACATGATGACCTTCCAGAACAAGCTTTCTACATGGTCGGTACGATCGAAGAAGCGATCGCGAAAGCAGAACAACTTCGAGGGAAGTAATCCATGTTGAAAATCGACATTGTGACCCCAACTAAAAAGCTTGTCGATGGTGTTGCTGCCGACAGTGTTAGGTTGCCTGGGACTAAAGGAGAGTTGGAGATACTTGATGGACATACCGATCTGTTAACTCTGCTCACCACCGGACCGATGACCTTTACCAAAGATGGTCGAGAGCGAAAGTTTTCGATTAGTTATGGCTTTGCAGAAATCAGAAACAATAAAGTATTGGTTTTGGCTGATACCGTAGAAGAATCATCAGAGATAGATAAAGCTCGAGCGCAAGCTGCCCAAAAACGAGCTGAACAAGCCTTGATGGGAACATTGAGCGATAGCGATTTCAAAAAACAGCAATTGAAACTTGAGAGAGCCATTGTCCGACAGCGAATTATTAATTAGTGCTGATGGATGAAGTAAAAATAAAAATCAACGAAATATTTCATAGTATCCAGGGCGAAAGTCTGTTGGCTGGAAAGCCAACGGCTTTTATTCGGACCTCTTACTGCAACTTGCGGTGTAACTGGTGTGATACGAAATACGCCTACTGGGAAGGAAACTTAATGACAGTTTCCGAGATTTTAGAAAAAATAAAACCCTTCGAAGCAGAATACGCTTGCGTGACCGGTGGTGAACCCTTGAGTCAGCGTGGAACTCTGGAACTTCTAAAAGCGCTGATCAAATCCGAATACACCGTTTCTCTTGAAACCAACGGAAGTTTTTCAATTAAAGATGTTCCCCAAGAAGTGATCAAAGTCATCGATATCAAATGCCCCGAGAGTGGCGAATCAGAGAGAATGGCATGGGAAAATTTCGATCTTGTTCAAAAGCACGATCAATTTAAGTTTGTTGTAGCCTCGAGAGCAGATTTTGATTGGGCTCAAGACATCTGTCAGAAACATAACTTGAACGATAGGTGTACTATTCTTTATTCTCCCGCATTTGGTTTGGTAAAACCGGCTGAGCTTGCAGGCTGGATTCTTTCTTCGAAAGCACCAGTCACTATGCAAACACAGCAGCACAAAGAAATTTGGGGAACCGACGAGCGAGGGGTTTAGGGCCTGAGATGTTTGTTGCTCTGAAAGGCGTCGGAGCTTTCTAATAAAACCGTCAGCAATAATAAAAATAATATAATTTGGTAGTAATTACAAAACGCCTGCTTGCCGAAATAGAATATAAAACCAAAGGCTATAATCAAACCGGAACCAATAAACTTAAACCCTTTGTTTCTTAAAAACACTAGAGCTAAAGTGAGCGCAAAAATCGAGATGGTAATTACCATCATGGGTGGCAGTTCAAGTTCGAGGGAATTTTTAAACACAGCAAGCATTGAAAAACTATCAAACCTGAACGGCTCTTGAAGGGGCATTTCAGCAACAGAGTGTTTAAAAGACCAAAAATCAAGGAAAACAAAAGGAAACACCGAACCTACAACCATGATCACTGCTCCAATCGAAATTTTAAAAACGTCTCGTAGAGCCCGGTTATTGTAAACGGCCCACATACTTAGCAGGACAAAAATCACAGCATATTGTTTTGTCGCAAGCATCGCCCCGAGCACGACACCTGCGGCGATTAAGTGATGATTGATTATAGCCATTAGCGCGATACAGAATTGAAAAAGCAACAATGTGTCGATCCAACTTTGTTCCAAAATAAATAATGAAACAGGGCAATAGAGCCAAGTTAGTGCTAACCATTTGCCGAGCGATGGGTTTTTAAGTCTTGCAGCTAGACGTTTAAAAAAAATAGCAATACCAATATCGGACAGGATAAAAGCTATTCTTACGTCGTGGAACAGAAACTGAAATGGAACTAACGAGTACAATGTAAATGGCGGATACAAAATGCCGGACGCAATTTTATATGTTCTTAACCCCTCGTAAATATCGGGATAGATCTGAGCATAGGGGTTTAGTCCGTTTAATAAGTGGATTACCGCTAGAGAAGTATTCGCAAATACGTCGATGTGCGGGTTTGGTGAAGCGAACAGGGTTAATACTCGCACAACTACTGACACTACCAAAAGCAGAGGGAAAACCCATTTTGATCTAGGTTTGTAAATCGCAAATAATATGAGCCCGGGAACGATAAACAGTGTTGTGCGCAGAACTGACCAGCTCTGGTTGTTCAAGTGGTAAATTACTTTTGGATTCGATGCTAATCGAATAGCGAAAATAAGAGCAATACCGCTTAGGATTCGTACATTTTTATCAGGACCTTTAAGCCAATCGTTAAAGTTATTCCATTTGGCGGCTACCCAAAAGACAAACAAAGAAAATGTTATAGTTATCCAACCCAAATCATATTGGCCCTGAGTTTTTGACAAACCTAGACCCAGAGCAAGTATTAGCAAAAAAGTGATATTGTAAGCAGAAAAATAGCTAATCATATTTTGCTGAGACGATGATCGCAGAGAGGATTTTATATCTGGTTTCCGGTGGAGAAAAAGAGATCTGTTGCGGTAAAACAGTATCCAAATGGTCTAGTTCAAGTATTGCCGAGGAAAAATGAAGATACGGAGGCTTTTGAGCACTTAATGGAATAGCACCGTCTGTTCGCTCACCTGTAATTCGGTCCAGATATTCCCCACTAAAAAAGAAAAAGGGGTTGATTCTTGGGTAGTGTTTGTGAGTCTGCAAGACAAGTAATTTACTCTCAGCTAGCAGTCTCGATGAACTACGAACATTAAGATAGTGTCGCCAAAAAAGAGTGGACTCCTTGGTTTTTACCGAAGACACCCCTTTAGTTACAGACTGTCCGTAAGCAGTTTCAACCCTTCTTAACCAAGCTGCCAACCTTCGAGCAATTCTCAACAGAAAACGATCAGTTATTCGAGACCTATCGGGTGAATTATTCAGGACCAAATCTGCAATTGGACTTCCACCAAAACTGCCCTGGATGGAGACGATCTTCGCAATGTGATTTTGAATTTCAATTGAACTTTCTAGAGCTGCCAGCAAAGCTTCGGGTGCCCCCTTGCTATGTCCCACGATTATGAGTGGTTTGTGGGCATTACTCGTGACCATTGAGGCGAAAATATTTTTTAGTGCTGAGGAAGCCTCGATCAACCCATCTCCAGAATAGGGGCGAGCAACAACAATATGTTTTTGAGGAACATTACAGTTAACTAACCAGTTTTGATAATCCTGAAAGTAGTACGGCATGAGCTCATTAAATATTCCTGCCACAAATACATATTGAAAATCTTTGGCTGCATCACAAGCATCATGTTTTATGGTTTGATAATCTGAATTAAGAAGATGCTGAAAATTGGATTGTTTAACTTCAGAAAAGCCCAATGAGCTCAAAACAACTAAGTAAAAAAAATAGGACATGAGCTTTGGCTTCATTGACACCTCGACAGAGTTATAGAAGCAATTTATTCAGGTTGATAGCAGATTCAACTAATTAGTTTCCGAAACCAAAAATAACACAATAAAATCAATCGGTTATAATTTTAAATTGGTATGAGACAGTCGATTGCCTAACCCCTCTTTTTCTATTACAAATCTGACTAATTATGGCCTCTGTTTCTCATACATCTCCCAAGCCAGAATGGCTTAAAATTCGTCCCCCTGGAGGCGAAAACTATTCCCGTATTAAAGAGTTGTTGCGAACTTTAAAGCTTCACACCGTCTGTGAAGAAGCGAAATGTCCCAATGTTTCGGAATGTTGGGGTGGTGGAACTGCCACCGTGATGTTGATGGGAGATACTTGCACGAGGGCTTGTAAATTTTGTCACGTCAAAAGTGGAAACCCCAAGGGAGTCCTAGATCCCAACGAGCCGGTCAATGTAGCTTCTGCGATTGCAGAGCTCAAACTTCGTTATGTCGTGCTTACTTCAGTGGATAGAGATGATCTTCCCGACGGTGGTGCGGATCATTTTGGCCGCACCGTTGAGGAAATCAAAAAGAGAAGTCCAGAAACTCTGGTGGAAGTGTTAATCCCTGATTTCCAAGGTGACCATGCGAGTGTCGAAAGGATTTGTCTCTCGGGCGCAGATGTGATCGCTCACAATGTTGAAACTGTAGAGAGACTAACTTCGACTGTTCGAGATAGGCGATGCGGGTATCAGCAATCCCTCGGGGTCTTAAAAAAAGTAAAAGATTATTTTCCAAAGATCTATACGAAGTCGTCTATAATGCTCGGTTTGGGAGAGACTAAAGAAGAAGTATTTAAAGCTATGGATGACCTTCGAAAAGCAGGAGTACAAATCGTCACTTTTGGTCAGTATCTTCGACCGACTACATGGCACTTACCTGTTGAGGAATATATCCATCCGGATGTTTTTAAAGAATACGAAAAAGTGGGATTGGAGAAAGGATTCCTCTGTGTTCCTTCGGGCCCACTGGTTAGAAGCTCTTATCGAGCCGCAGAAAAGTTTCTTGAGGGATTATTGAGGTCGAGGGCTAACTGAAAATGCAATCGGGAACAGAATTCATGAAAAAAAAGACAAAAAACCAAGAATCACCGACAAAAAAGAAAAATACTAAAACTGATCATGAGAGTTCGAGCTGCGAAATTTTAAGAAGCGATTGCTATCGAATCATGAACGAGGACGGCACAGTTGATGCTAAGCTTGATCCCAAGCTTGATAAAGAACTACTTCTAAAAATGTACCGGAACATGGCTCTGACTCGGGCCTTCGATGAACGGGGAATGATGCTTCAACGTCAGGGAAGGATCGGATTTTATGTTCCGTCTTTCGGTCAAGAAGCAGTTCAGACAGGTACTGCAGCCCCTTTAGAAAAGAAAGATTGGGTTTTTCCATCTTACCGAGAGCCCGGAATTTTTCTGTATCGAGGTGCGGGTATTTACGAAATGCTATGCAATTTATGGGGAAATCGCGGGGATCTCTCAAAGGGACGACAAATGCCCGTGCATTATAGTTTCCCTGATATCAAAATGTTTAGCGTTTCAAGCCCTATTGCAACTCAGATGATTCAAGCTGTGGGTGCTGCAATGGCTTCAAAAATTTCAAAAACGAAAGAAGTGGCGATATCTTATTGCGGTGACGGTGGAACATCAGAGAATGATTTCCATACAGCTCTCACATTTGCGGGAGCCTATAAAGCACCAGCTGTCTTTATTGTTACCAACAATCAATACGCGATCTCAGTTCCTCTATCCAAACAAACAGGGGCAAAACGGTTGTCTGACAAAGCGATTGGCTATGGAATGCCGGGTGTCGCCGTAGACGGAAATGACGTTTTGGCTGTTTACCAAGTCACTAAGGAAGCTGTTGACCGTGCACGGCGAGGCGAAGGTCCTTCGCTCATAGAATGTGTAACATTTCGGATGGGGCCCCACTCCTCGTCGGATGACCCTTCTCGGTATCGAGATGAAAAAATGTATCAAGCTTGGCTTAAACGGGATCCGATTAAGCGACTAAAAACCTATTTAGAGAGCAGAAAACTGTGGGATGAGAAAAAAGAGAAATCTCTTCAAGAAGAGTTGAAGAAAATGCTCGCTGAAGCTGTGGAGCGAGCCGAAGCTGAACCTGCGCCAGATCCAATGGATCTTTTTGAGGATGTTTATGCAGAGTTAACCCCACAATTAAAGAAGCAAAAGGCAGAGCTTTTACAGGAAGTAGAACTTCGAGGGAAATTTGAGAACACAAGCGAAGCGTTCCCACTTTAAGAGGAAATTATGGCAACCTTAACGTTAGTACAAGCAGTTCGAGATGCATTGATGTGTGAGATGACGGAAGACTCACGAGTCGTTGTGATGGGAGAAGATGTCGGGGTCAACGGGGGAGTTTTTAGGGCCACTGAAGGATTACAAAAAGAGTTTGGCGAAGAAAGAGTGTTAGACACACCACTCAATGAAAGTGGGATTATCGGCATGGCAATGGGAATGGCAGTCAACGGATTAAGACCCGTTCCCGAGATCCAATTCATGGATTTTATCTATCCTGCCTTCGATGAGATCGTCAGCGAAGTAGCAAAAATCAGATATCGCAGTGGTGGTGGATTTACGTGTCCCATGGTGATCCGAACTCCTTACGGCGGAGGCATTCGGGGTGGGCATTACCACTCGCAAAGCTCGGAAGCTTACTTTATTCACACGCCTGGCTTGAAAGTAGTGGTTCCATCCAACCCGTACGATGCTAAAGGACTGTTGATAAGTTCAATTCGAGATGAAGATCCGGTGATGTTTTTGGAGCCAAAAAGAATCTATCGATCCATTAAAGGAGAGGTGCCTGAAGAGAGCTACACTGTTGAGTTGGGAAAAGCCTCAGTGGTTAGGCCCGGTAAAGATGTCACTATTTTATGTTGGGGCGCAATGGTACCCGTCTGCATGAAGGCTGCTGAATTGTGTGAGCCACGTGGAGCCGATTGTGAAGTGATTGATCTTAGAACGCTCGTTCCACTCGATGAGTCTACTATTTTAGAATCGGTTAAGAAAACGGGCCGAGTAGTGATAGTGCATGAAGCCCCCAAGACTTGTGGTTTTGGTGCCGAGCTTTCAGCGCTTATTAATGAAGAAGCGATTTTGTATTTGGAAGCTCCAATTACTAGGGTAACTGGGTTAGATACTCCGTTCCCCTACACTTTGGAGCATATTTACATGCCCGACCCTGAGCGAGTAGCTCTGGCAGTGGGCAAAGTTAGAAACTTTTAGAGGGAAAAAACATGGACTTCAAATTACCTGATATTGGCGAAGGCGTTCACGAAGGGGAGATCGTTAAGTGGTTGGTTAAAACTGGAGATACTCTTCAAGCAGATCAGCCCATGGTTGAAGTTATGACCGACAAAGCTACTGTAGAAATTCCGTCCCCAGTGGCCGGAACAGTCTCTGAACTTCTCGCCAATGAAGGTCAAACGGTCGAAGTTGGAAAAGTAATTATCAAAATTGCAGAGGTGGGAAAAACCGCTTCATCTAAGCCCGTAGAAAAAGTAGAAGCTAAAGTTGCCAAACCTGCAACTTCTTCAGTTCCCTCGAAACCGGCTGAGAGAGTTGTGGAAGCGGTGGTTGAAACTGCTGGTCAGAGCGAAGAGCCTCTTCCATACAACATTCTAGCAACTCCTGCGACTCGGAAGTTGGCCCGAGATTTAGGTGTAGATCTTCGAACGGTTAAAGGGACAGGTCTCCAAGGTCGAGTGACTAAAATGGATGTTCAGTTGGCCCACGAGGGGCATGAAGCTGCTGTGCCACGCTCATCTCATGCGAGTGTTGCTGCAGTTCCCGCTTCAGCTTCGAGAGCGACTGTTCCAGCGATTGCGCGTGGGGCATTGCAAGTGGTCCCGCTCAAAGGGGTTCGTAAAAAAATTGCAGAGTCGATGTCTTTCTCAAAACATACCGCTGCTCACTTCACTTATGTGGAAGAAGTGGATATGTCAGCAGTGGTAAAGCTAAGAGCTGCAGCTCAGGAAGAAGCACAGAAAAGAGGGGTTAAGCTCACGTACCTTCCCTTTATTATCAAAGCACTCATTCCTGCGCTTATGGAATTTCCGTATCTCAATTCCTCACTGGATGATGAAAAACAGGAGATCATTTTAAAGGGTGATTATAATATCGGAGTTGCAACTGATACCCCAAATGGATTGATGGTTCCAGTGGTGAAAGGCGCAGACCGAAAAAGTCTCTGGGAATTGGCTACAGAAATCCAATTGTTGTCAGAAAAAGCGAGAACAGGAAAAATTGCTCTCGAAGATATGAAGGGCGGAACATTCACTGTTACGAACGCTGGTTCGATAGGTGGTGTTTTGGCTACTCCAGTAATTAATCATCCCGAAGTTGCTATTCTGGGTGTAAATGCTATCCGAAAACGGCCAGTCGTGAAAAATGATCAAATTGTCATTGGCGATGTTATGTTTTTATCAATGTCGGTCGATCATCGAGTCGTGGACGGAGCTGATGCAGCCCGGTTTATGAACCGGTTGATTTACTTTTTATCTGAACCTTCAAGGTTGGTGTTCGCATGAAGTCGTTTGATGCTGTTGTGATTGGAGCGGGTCCTGGAGGTTATCCCACAGCGATTCGCCTTGCACAGTTAGGAAAAAAAACTGCAATCATTGAAAAAGAAAACTTCGGTGGAGTTTGTCTTAATGTTGGATGTATTCCCTCAAAAGCCCTCATTTATGGAAGTTCGCAGTTCTGGAAGATGAAAAATGAGGCTGAGGAGTTGGGAATAACGGCTAAAGGGGTCGATTGCGATTTAGGTAAAATGCAGGACTGGAAGCAGGGGGTGGTAAAGAAGTTGACCACCGGAGTACAAGGTCTTTTAAAAGCCAACGGGGTTGAGATTATAAAGGGAACAGCAGTCTTCAAAGATAAGCAAACCCTTGAAGTCACAAGTTCCTCAGGTAAAGAAGCTATCGGTGCCAAACATATTGTGATAGCGACAGGCTCTCGAGTTGCTGAAATTCCAACTCTCCCGTTCAATGGAAAAAACGTTTTGAGTTCCACGGAGGCTCTTTCCCTGCGAGATTTACCAAGTGAGATGGTTGTTGTTGGGGGAGGATTCATTGGTATTGAAATCGGAACCGTGTACGCAAAGCTCGGATCTAAAGTAACTATCGTAGAGGCCTTTGATCAGCTTTTATCGACAGTAGACAGTGAACTTGTGAGCTTGGTTCAGAAAAAGATGAAGCACTTTGGAATCAATGTTTTTACCGGCGCAAAGGCTCTGGGAATCAAGGAAAAAGAGCCGTTAAAAGCGAAAAAGTTGAGCCTTGAGATCGAGACAAAAGAGAAAACAAAACAAACACTCTCTGCTGATGTTATTTTGGTGTCCGTGGGTAGGAAGCCTAACTCTGACAATATGGGACTTGAGAAGCTTGGCATCAAGATGGATCCTCGAGGAAATATTCTGACCAACAATCAGAGTTTGACCAATGTTGCGAATATTTATGCGATAGGCGATGTTGCCGGTGCTCCTCAGTTGGCCCATAGAGCTACTATGGATGGACTTCTTGTCGCCGATACTATTGCTGGAAAAAATGCATTCAAAGATTATAAAACTGTGCCATGGGCTGTTTTCTGTGATCCGGAAATAGCAGTAGCAGGGCTTACTGAAAAAGAGGCTGTTGAAAAAGGATTTAAAGTTAAAGTGGGTCGTTTTCCGTTTGCAGCGTCAGGAAAAGCTTTAGCTATGAATGAATCTGAAGGAATGGCTAAAATAGTAATTGATGAAAAATCGGAAGCTATTCTAGGTGTTCATATTGTTGGCCCCGAAGCTTCAAACCTGATCGCAGAAGCTGCTCTAGCGATTGAGATGGGAGCCACAGTAGAAGATTTGGTACGAACCATACATACTCATCCAACTTTGCCAGAAGTAATGCCCGAAGCAGTGGAAGCTGCATTTTACAAAGCTATTCATATTTACAAACCTAAACGAGGGTAAAGTGCCGGTAGCTTTTTTTGAAATCGACGATCAAGGTATCAACGATTACAATCAATCGTATTACACTCAACTTGATGTCGTTCATCAGAAAAAAAAGAATAGCTACTATCCCGATCGTTTAGTTTTAGTTCAGCATCCTGAGGTTTATACTTTTGGTAGAAAAAGCAAAGGGTCCATTCCCTGGAATCTAAAAAATGCATTTGCTATCGAACGAGGCGGAGAAGCAACATATCACAATCTTGGCCAATTGGTTTGTTATCCACTTCTGACTTTGCGAGAAGAAGAGAAGGATGCTCATTTACATCTGAGGCGATTAGAGGAGACTATCATTCAAACGATAAAAGAGTTTGGAATTTTGAGTGAAAGAAGAAAAGGGGCAACGGGTGTTTGGATAGTAGGTAAAGATAAGAAAATCGCCAGCATTGGAATTGCTATTTCCTCTTGGATTACCTTTCATGGCTCCGCTTTAAATGTCGATAATGATCTTGCGGGCTTTTCTAAAATAGATCCGTGTGGTTTTAATGCCAATGTTATGACTTCGATGAGAGAAGAGCTCAAAGAAAAGTGTCCATCCATTGAAGAGGTTAAAAAGGTTCTTGTTAATCAGTTTTCAAAACAATTTAATCGACTACCTACCGATATAGTTACGGATCCTGCGCGACTCAAGACTTCACGATCCACTAAAAATTTCGCAGAGTAAATTGATGCCAAGGCCCCTTCAATTTTTTATCGGCAGTTTACCTTACGAAAAGCCCAATGAAGCTATCCAGTTTGTAAAAAGATTTTCTTCCCACCTTCCCTTCCTTCCTCAGCTTCCAGAAGCAAACCCGATGGAGGATATGGTTGGGCAAGTGTTACGTGGGATAGATTTGGGATTTTGGGATGACAAGGCCTCAAGTTGCCTTGAGTTGTTTCAAAATGAGTTTGTTGACAGCACTCGGTTCAAAATCCAAATTGCGGGGCCTTATACAGTATCTAGATCCATGAGTTCCAAATTTACCGATATTGCCCCACTGTGGGTATCGTTTTGGGCGGGGCTAAGAAAGCAGTTAAAAGAAGCCTCATTTCAAGGGGAATTATGGCTGCAGTTGGATGAGCCTTTTTGGTCGAAAGAGGCCGGCTATATGGCAGATGGCTACACCGCTTTTCTGCAAGCTATAAGGGAAACAGGTGAGAATCTAAAGCTTGGAATCCATAGTTGTGCGACCCATCGGCCTGAGATTTTTCCAGATCATTTGCAGCTTGTTGATTTCTTCTCCTTTGATTTTTTAAGGCAGCCTATGACACCCGAGGAAGAGAACACTTGGTTTCATCTTCTTAACGACAAGGGTAAAATATTAATCTTTGGCGGGCTATCCTCCGCCGACGGCGCTAAATACCCTGCCAAGCTAGAAGAGCACCCCAATTTTTGGGTTTCCAGCCCATGTGGGTTTTATGGTTGGGATATCAAGGATTTGGAGCAACAGGTTCTTAAGTGGCAGAAGTTATAGGATAGCTTGCCTAAAACCCTTCTGATAAGATAAGAACTGCCTTATGGAAAAGAAACAAGGAAATCCAGCTGAAGGTAAAGCTGACCGCAAAAAGCCACCTCGTTCTCATGCTGTTATTGATCAACGAGGATGCACCGGATGTCATGCTTGCATTCCTGTCTGCCCAGTAGATTGCATTGAACAGGTTCCTGGAGAGGAACACCCTGATTTTATGAGAGTGGTAGAAGTCGATCAGGACAGATGTATTGGATGCGAAGCTTGTGCAAAGATTTGTCCTTGGGAAACTATTTTCATGGTTCAGCCGACTGAATTGGATCAACGAACTAAAGAGTGGACTGTACGCTCAGTGATGTACTCTGATCTCGGTGACAATGCTGAAAAAAAAACCGGAACTGACGAATAGAGTTTACCTGATTAATCAAAACTCAAATCTGAAAATACCTCTTGTGCTTTTTGGGTCAAAGCCTGAGAGGCTGACGGGTCTTTTCCAGAAGCATAAATTCCAAAAATCTTGAGCTCAGATTTTATTTGCTCAGTCCCCCCTGATACAGCCCCTGAAATAATGAGACATCGTTTGTTCGAATCTTTAGCTCGGTGAGCAACCACAGCTGGTGCCTTTCGCTTCAGAGTTTGCAGATCTGTTTTACCCTCCCCCGTAACAATAAAATCATGGCTCCGAATTTTTTCATTGAAACCGATTTGATCCAGTAAAAAATCACACCCCGGCACTAGTTCCGCATTAAAAAAGGAGTACATCGCCGCTGCTAAGCCACCTGCAGAACCTGTCATTGGAATATATTTTAATGAGCGGTGAAATTTATGTTCGATACGGGTTGCAAAATTGTCCATACCTCGAGCGATTAAAAAGGTCTCCTCTTTCGAGGCTCCTTTTTGGGGCGAAAAGATTAAGGCGCTTCCTTGGGGTCCGCAGACAGGGTTCTGAACATCACACAGGACCTTAAGAGAAATATTACCAAACTGAACTGTGGGTTTTGAAAAATCTGCAATGTTAATTAAGTTTCTCGTGTTGGGGAGAAGCCTATTTCCTTGAGTATCGATAAAAACCACACCCATTTCTGCTAGCATTCCTATACCCATGTCGGAAATAGCGGAGTCACCGAGACCTATCCAAATTTCTTTAAGAGATGTTGGCCAACGTTGAGCAACTTCTATTAATAATCGGCCTAATCCCCGGCTTGAAGCTTCCATTGCATTTTTTTCATTTTCTGGGACCAAAGTGTAGCCACAAACCGAACTACTATCGATGTAGACAGTATTGGGATTATGCCCCTTTGGAAAACAAAGAACATTGGCTTCGACCAAGGAGCCTCTAGGGCCGACCGAGTTTATCCCAACAAACTCTCCGCCTAGAGCAGAATGAAGAGAGAGACCAGTACCACTGCCACCATCTCCAACAGGGGCTATCGAGTGTTGTATTTTAAGTTGGGTTAAAGCTTTAGAGATGCTTTCACAGGCTTCAAGATTAGAAAGACTTCCCTTGAAATTACTCATGGCCACTAGGACCTTGGGAGTATCAGCCGTCATTTCCAATAGCTTCTACTGGACAAGCCACCATTGCTTCTTCACACTGCATTTCTTCTTCTGGAGTTTCGGGCTGCTTAAAAACGAAGTCGTGATCCCCACTAGGGGCTTCTTTGAAATTTTTAGGCGCAGCTTCCGAACAAACGCTGCATAAAATACACTTTTTATCGACGTACCATTTTCCAGGTACATTATCTTCGTAACGATCTTCTCTATCTGCCATAAAACACCTAACTTACTGATGGATAAGAGACTGTGGCTGTGGATAGTCCTTTTTCAGTGATTTTGGGAAATCTTAAAAACTGTCTAGTAACTCCAAAGCCCTCATATGCCTTTTCTACATTTTCAAAAACCTCTTCAAGGAGGTCTCTTCGATTAATGCCTACGTAATCCGAATCTGCCGCGAGTGCTTTGGTGGTTGCTTCGCTAAACTTCATAATGAAATACTGACTAGCTTTAACGTAAGCTTTTCCCAAAACTGACAATCTATCCATTACGTCCGGCAAAACAATGTGAAGAAAGTGGAGATGACGACTTTCATCGATCATCAAATATTTGCACATCTCAGCTCCAAAGGGGTCAATGCGAGGAGACGCTTTAGCTTTTCTTAGAAATGTAGAGGCAAAGTTTTCAGAAAACAGGGTCGAAAAAAGCCAGTTTTCAACACGGTAAAAACCGAGAGAAGCCACTTGTCCTAGTACATGATATTTGTGGTTATATACTGGAGGGGCCCCCAGTTTTTTCAAATAGCTCTCAATTACAAAAACATGCCTTGCTTCATCATGGCACTGCACAGCTAAGTAATTAACAACTTCGTCACTTTTTAATTTGCCGGCTGCTTTGGGCATCATATTAGCAATGACGTTTAAGCCCATCTTTTCCAGAGTATAAAAAACCTCAGAAATTCTAGCCCACGCTTGTCTTGTTTCTTCGTGGGGATCAACCGGAAGATCAAAGTTAAGCTTTTGAGGCGCGTACCATTGTTGAGAAGTGGCTTGTAGATATAGTCTTCTTATTTTCGCATCATTGACGATAGGATTATCTTTAGAAATAGGTTTTAGTAAGAGTTCCTGCATCGCAGGACTATTGTGAAACATGAAAGTTGATGAACCAGGAGTGCTGGTTTTTGTTTCGTGGTGGTCGGGTGTTTCCATAATAGGCCTCTGTTTATGACATAAGGGTTTTGGACCGTCAATGATGATACCCCGAAGTCGTTACTGACACAAACGGTTGATTTAATGAGACAAAATCTCTTTTTCCGGATGGGGCAGAACAAGCTGATTAAGACAATTTCAACTTCTGTGAGTCGCAAAATTTGACGTCGAATTAGGAGTTCGTGTTAACGCGGAAATAGCCTTAAATGACGTATTTAATAAACATATCAATGACTAACTTGCGTATACGGCATGGCTCTAATGGAGTGTAAAGAAACCTGACAGCCAACAACAGTGTTACAGCCCTGATCAAAAAATCTCGTAATTTCAGGACTATAAAGAAACTAACCCCAAGAATCGTAAAAAAACGTAACACTTTTAAAAAACCCCCTCTTTTTGAATACAAAACGAGATCTGTTTTCTCTCGCACTAAATGGGCAATGGAACACTCATTGCAACTTAAGCAGCAAGAAGTTCCATATGTGTTTTTTGTGGAGAGGCGAGTTGAGACCTTAGGGTTTCTCTCATTACTTTGTACTTGCGAAAGCGGGGTTGAAGATGAAAAGGTATCAATTAACATTAGCTGGGCTAATTGCTCTAGGTATCCTTGCAGCTGCACCAGTGGCTTATTCTGAAGAACCTAAAGCAACCAAGGGGAGCGCTGAAGCCCAAGAACCCCATGGCCCCGATACTTCAAAAGGGGGAGATTCTGGGGATTCGAGCTCTAGACCCACTTCAAGCAAGCCAAAAACTTCTGAAAAATTTGGAGAGATATTTGGAATTTTAGAGGCCCAAAAAGATGGGGCTACGATTGTCTATAGTCTTAAGAAGGACGCTGAAACAGAATTATCCTCTGTTACTTTAGACGGCGCTAAAATTTCAGACCTTAAAAAAGAGATTGAATCGATTAAAGCGTACGCTGATCAGTTGGTAAAATGCGGAGAGTCTGCCAAAGAGGACAAAGTTTCCTCCGAAATGCTGAAAGCTCTTAACGAACTTATCGATTATGTCACCGATCAAAAAGCGGTGGGTAAATTTGATACGAAAGGTACTTTAAACGAAAAAGAACTCAACACCTTAGTGGTCCGAGTTCTGAAAGCGCTCGAAGAAAAGGCCACTAAGTTCAAAGATAATCTTAAAGATTTTGAAAAAGCAGACAATGCTCTAAAAGGGCACATTGTTGCTTTAGCAAAAATTCTTCAAGGCGGAAGCTGGGATAAGACAGTCGTTGATCAAGAAAAAGTAAATGCCGTTGGGGGTGTCTTAAAAGCAATTAAAGATGCCGAATCTGATGCGAAAATGTGTAAATTTGAAGATTCTACAGGTCAGACTGGTAGCACGGCTTCAACTGAAGGAAACGGTGCTACAGGTAATCCGGCTCCTCCAGTAGTAGATCCAACGGCTGGTGCCGGCACCACTCCCACGGTCGTTCCTACAGCCCCTACTGCTACACAAGATCCTTCTGCAGGCGGGTTGGTAAACAATCAGCTTCAAGAAGCACTTAACGAGATCAGAAGACTAACAGATGAAAGAGATCGCGAAAGAGAATTGCAAGATGAGTTTTTGAGAAGATCACTTGATCAAAACAATTTAAATAATGACCAGGCACTGAAAGCTCTACAGGGCGCTCTCAATCAAGCTCAGAGGCCGAATGTTTCTCGTGGAAACTCAGATCGGAGCGAGCAAGGTCCGCAACTCAGTCCGTCTGTGAGCATTCCTCAAGGACAGCAGCAGCCGTTTCCTCAATTGCCGCAAATGCAAATGCCACAACAACCGCCGTTCCCGATGAACCCTATGATGAACAATGGTCCGATGGCACCCATTATGCCCTATCAGCCCAGCAGATTTAGCGATGATATTCCAAGGCCTGCTGTTGCGCCACAGCCTGATCCTACACTGTTAGGGATGCTTCAAAACCAGCAACAACAAAACCAGATGTTCCAGCAGATGATGATGAGTCGTTTCCCATACATGGGTAACGGAGTTCAAAACGTGAATGGAGCTGGAAATGTGGGCCAAATGCTAAGAAGTTTCGGCGGAGGGCCTCGTTTCGGAGTTGGAGGTTCAAGCGGTGGGCCTAGACTTCTTCCAAACCGACTTTTAGGAAATGGTCGAACTGGAGCTGTAGGAAGAGCCAGTATAAACTCCTCAGCTAGAGCACCTATTCCGAGCAAGCTTCGCAGGTAGTTTTGATAGCAAGTGTTTTCCACATGCCTTTTTAGGCGGAGTCACTTGCTTTCAGGATTGAGTTCTCGAAAAGCAGAGATTGCGACAACCGAGTGCCGAAAGATAATTTAGAATTTGATAGCAGCACACTACTCTCGATAGATGTTTGTCCTTCAATTAAACAATTGTCCCCGATAATTGAGTAGGGACCAACGTTACAATCGCCTGTGAAGAGGGTTCCTTTTCCGATAATTACAGGGCCTTTAATCGTCACATTTTTGGGTAACTTCTCGCCTTTTTCAATCCACACTTGGGGCAGAATCTCTTCAAGTGGAACTTCTAACTCCTGAAAAAGATCTTCCAGATATGGGGAGTGAGTTGACAGAAGCTCAAGTAATCTTCGAGACGTAAAATAAAAGGCAGGAACATCTCCGGTATCTAGCCAAAAACAATTCGAATCCACAAATCCAAATACTCGGTCTGGGAATTGTTGCATGAGTTTTGGATATAAAACGTCGTTAATGCCACAGGGTTTTGATTCCAACAGATCTAAAACTTCAGAGTTTAGAATGTGGATTCCAGTAAAAATGCCCGATCGAACAGCTTGATGAGTTTTTAATTTGGGGAGACTCACCAAATTAGAATTAGAATCGACCCCTACTTCAGAATAGAGGTGTGCCCGTGCAGGATCTTGAATAAGCAACATTGATGCTAGGGCTTTTTTCTCTAAGTGGTTTTCGATATGGTTAAGTATGTTGATGTCGGAAACGAAGTCGCAATTGGCAAGGACAAAAGGAGCGCCTTTCAAGTATTGCTCAGCGTTTTTGACTCCCCCCCCAGTTCCCAAAATCGGGTTCTCTCGTGTGAACTCCAATGAAAGGTTGAATGGCGATCTCAGTTTGAAAAAATCTTCCATAGTCTCTGGAAGGTGAAAGAGGTTCATAACAACCTCTTCAATCCCTGCCCGCTTTAAAGAAAACAGTACGTGAATAATGTTGGGAATGTTGAGAACTGAGACCAAGGGCTTGGGGAGTTTTTGGGTGATCGGGTTTAATCGAGTTCCTAGTCCTGCAGTTAGAACCATAGCTTTCTTAATCGGTTCAGCCATGGGCCTATTGTAACTTTATCTGTGAAATAAGAGCTATTGATTTTTCTATGTCGAGGATTTCAGTTGAAACTCCGAATCCACCCTCTTGTAGTTTTTTTGCTTCTCTTAATGCTGGAATCAAGTAAGGCCAATGCGTTGTCTTTCCAAATCGAATAAAAAACGACGCAAATGAACCAGCTGCTTTTAGAGTTCTCTGAAAAGCGACCTGTTTAAGATCTTTATTAAAAGTAGACCAGTTGACTTGATCAGATACGGAATACTTTGCGAGATGATTTTTATAAATAGTTATTAGTTCAGAGCGATTTTCATCAGAGAGTGGTTGATAGGCATCATAAAGAATACTTGCTAAATCATAATGGGGCGACCCCATTCTAGCATCCTGAAAGTCGATCATGACGAGCTCATTATTTAAAATCATAAGGTTTCTGCAATGATAATCCCGGTGTGAAAAAACTTGTGGGCCGAGGTTACTAATCATGGCGCAAAAATGCTTGATCTCGTCTAGTTGAGATGGGGCCATTTTCGGTAAGTTTAATAGTTTTTGATTTAAATAATCGAAAGTAAATTCCAGCTCAGAGAAATATTTGTTTGTATCGAAAGACCGCTGAGCGACTGGCAATGTCGCGGGCACTGGAAAAGTCTTTCCATGGAGATCGGCAAGTAGTTTTACGGCTTTACTAAGCCATGCGTGGAGTTCTGCTGGATTCTTATTGATTCTAAATTGTAGAAGTTCGTCTCCCAAGTCTTGCATTAGCAAGAACCCCTTGGAGGGATCGCTACTGTAAAAGAGGGGAACTGGCAGACCTAGATCTTTTAAATACTTTTGATGCTGGGGATAGTCTTGTGTCTGAGTCCACTGGGGATCTGAGACCAAAATATAGTGATGCTGAGGCGTGGTAATTCGGTAAAAAGCCCGGCTTGATCCGTCTCCCAACAGCAATGAAATACTTGTTTGGGTGGATAGTCCATTGCTGGATAACCATTTGGTTATCCAAGACTCAATAGAAGCATGAATAGTCGTAGGCACAAAATTAGAGTAACCAGAATATTCAGTAAAATCAATAATTTATTTTGCCTAAAGACTTGAAAAAAAATAGCCGAACACTATACTGAAGGAGAAAAGACTTCTTTAAGTTGTCCTCATTTCTCCGGCTGATTCCAAAAATAATCTTTAAGTTAAGAAGCGTATCACAGGGACGTGAAACGGTGTCTAGGCGCAAACAATTCAAGCTGTCCTATCCGAAAGCCATCGCAGTTGCGGTAGTGTTTTGTGCCGTGGTTCTTAATCAACTCCAAGTTCGCTCGACCCCTAAATACCACCACAAAAAAGTTTCGGTTCAACCTAACAAGGCTCAAGTCCAACTAGTAACTGAGGAAGCAACAAACACAGTAGCCCCTGAAGTTTCAGTTCCTGTTTCCAGTCCTGCAAATTGTCTAGTGACTTTATCTAAGCTTAATAATGACGGGGTGATTGCAAGCGTAGAACCATCTCAGCCCACGAAAGTTGCCATCAAAAAAGTGACACCTAGAAAACGTGTTGCCATTCGCGTTCCACGAAAACTAAAAGAGAGAAAGCGAGTTTTATCCCTTCCTCACTGGATCAACGAGGATTTAGAAAATGGGACATTGAATAGTCAGGATGCTCTAGACAACCCAGCTCCATTGGACGAAATAGCATTGGCCTCATTTCGAGAGCAGCCTTTAGAAGAGGGAACAAGCTCTCAGTACCTGATAGCCGAAGTTCAAACATCTTTCTACTCGACGGCATCTTTTCCATTCGAAATGGAAAGACCTATGTTGGTTAAAGAAAGTGTTTTTCAAAAAATGGAGTTTGATGATCTGAATTCAAGCTTAGTAGCAATGAAAACAGCTTTAAAAACTGAAGATTTTGCTGTTGCTGCTCCAGCAGCCACTTTCGATTGGAAAGAAGCTAGTGATAAATCTATTACAAATGTTGCTCAGGTCGTTTCAAACGAGCTTGCAAACCCCACGATCGAAGCTCGTGAATATTCAGAAACGGCAGAAAAGATTTCGCAAAGCTCTATCAACGTCGAAAACCACGAGATTCCGGACAGTCAACTGGCACGAACCGAAGAGCAGACTAAAAACTTATTAGGGCCCGTGGTTGCATCGGCTCCTGGCAGTGAAATTCTTGATTCTATTTTAGGTTCTAATCCCAAGTTCACTTCAAAGTCCATACAGCGTGTTGGGGTGGGTACTCAAAACTTGTCTAGCGAGTTTGTGGTGCAAGCTCCACAAGTGAATACCCACTCAAAACAGGAAAGTAATAGCGATGAATATGCAATTGAGGGAAAGCTTCTGGGAGAGCTTGTAGTCGATGATTCGACAATGGCTTGGATGCAATCTCGACAGGCCCATATTGAACTTTACCTAAATAAGGTTGGAAGTCGAGACCCTCAGGACACCATTTTCCTTCACAACTTCCAGTTTCCCAACTCAGGACCCCGTTTCGAGTTTGATAGCTCTGGAATCAGAGGCAAGTACAACCTGGTGGCCGGGGTTTATGTGCCTGAGTCTTCAGTACCGGTCGCTCAAGTTCCATATCAGAATGTTATTTCCTCAGAGAATTTCAAAGAGAAAATTAGGCTTCAAATTTCAAAAACTGTTATCTCTGAAGCTTCAGTTAGGTCTGAAGGAAATAAGAGGGAAACCCTGGTTCCTCTCAATCTCACAATGTTTGATGGAGCCCCCTCTAATTATCGAATGCCCAAAGCTATTTCAGGTGCGAGAGTTAGATTGGTGGGGCTAGATGAAAAAAACACTTATCAGAGTGATAAAGAAGGAAATGTAAGAATTGCAGAAGTTCCAGTTCATTCGGAAGTGGTCGTAGAGGTTGAGGCGCCCGGTTACTATCCAACTCGAGTTGTAGTCCCTGTTTTTTCGACGGCTACGTATCAGCCGGTCTATTTGATAGAAAAAGATAAGGTCGATGCCGTTACTAACTATTTTACAAAAAAGCCGCAGCAGTCACAGAAAAGCCTCATCATGGGCCGAGTATACGAGCCTCAGACAAGGACACCTAAAGTCGGAGAGACTTTTATGCTATCGCATAGAAAAGGTTCGGCTGTTTATTTCGGGGCACTCCCCGACCTGAAAGCGAGCGCTACATTGGATACTGGACTTTTCGGGTTTTACAATATCGAGCCTTCATTTCGAGCAATTGGCAGAGCTTCGAATCGTCCACCTCTTCTGTTGAATATGGAACCCGGTTACGGATACTTTTTAGAGTTTGGCAGAGGTGGGGAGAAGAAGTTCAAAGGTCGCCTAGTTGATCCATTTACTAACCAAAAGGTTTTCGGATCAGTTCAGTTTGTTGGAAGCTATTTAACTCCTTCCGTTACGAGTGAAACCGGAAAGTTTCAAATTTCAGAAGTCGATCTTCCAGCGGGTTTAGTCACTATTGAAGTCAATGCTGAAGGATACCCAAGAACGTGGTTTACTGTTCCTTGGAGCACTCGTGAGGCTGAGAAAGAGCGCACCTTTTATCTTATGGAACGCGATCTTCTTAAGGAAAGCGCGAGCCGCATTGCGCGAATAAGGCATGAAAAAAACACCGGTGTGATTGCAGGGGGGCTCCATGCCTCAGTATTTGATAATGAGCGACCCAGTTTACGTTTGGAGCTGGTTCATACTGACGGCTCTCCAGTTTCAGAAGCGCATGGTCCATTTTCTCTAAGCCAAGTTACTCAAAAAATTTCTGAATTTAAGCTTACCCCGAAAAATCCAGGCTTTGCTTTTTTCAATTTAGCCCCAGGGGAGTATCTCCTAAAAATGGTGGCTCCGAATGGAAAAGTATTCCGTACCCATGTAGTTAGGGTTGGGGTAGAGAGAGTTTCAATTGTAGTGAATTAAAGATCGCACTTTTCCTCGGGCACAGCCCCGCCACGCTTAAACACCAGCATACTATCAGTTCCATAAAGTAAACTTCCAAACAGCTCCTCTTTATAGGCTTCTACAAAATTGGCTGCTAGAAACTCGCTGTAGAAATTTTTACCCGCAAAACCGAGTCCATCAAACTTAGTAAGTTCAATAAGGCCGGTTACATTTTTTAAATGATATTTTTTTATAAGTCTTTTTACTCTTCCGACACCCGAGTTATAAGATGTAATAGTAGTGCCCCAATCAGGCAGGGCAGAACGATACAATCTAAGTAACTTTGCAGCGCTTTTCGTTTGCCTCAGCGGATCTGACCATAAATTGGAAGCTTCGGCATGAATAAGCTCTCTTGCTGTCTCTGGAGTAAATTGCCAAATGCCGACTGCCCCAATCTTAGAAAGTGCCCTAGTATTAAAAGAAGATTCAACAAATGGTATTCGAGCCAGAGCCACTGGCAATCCCTGTTGTTTGAATACACTTTCAATGTGGGGAAGGAGGTGTTTTGCTCTTCTTAGCGCCATAAGAAAAACATCACTCTGACCTGTTTGAGTCCTGATATTTCGAATTAATCTCAAGTAACTTGATTTGTTTAGGGCCCCACTTCGAGATAGAAAGCTTTGTAAGGCCATTCTCTCTTTGGCCTCCAGAAACTTTGTTTTTTTTAGTCCTGCCGCCTCGTCTAGTCGCGATCTGAGTTCCTTTAGAATAGCCCTTTCGAATCTTTGAGCCTTAATTTCGGCAGCAGCTGGCGATTTCATGTTCCGAAATAGAGGTCGGAAATCAATATAGCCATAAATAATCTCTGGATTTCGTCTGTCGTGAATCACTCTGGTTCTACTGGAAAAACGAGAGTAAATATCAATCCAAAATTGAACGCGCCCCCGCAGGTCGGATTGGGGTATGAACTCTTTTTCAATTCTATCTCTAGGGTCATCTATTAAAAGACCCGCTTTTGAAGCTTCAATCGAATCGCCCAGATTTTCGGAAATAGCTATGACGGTCCAGCGATTGCTCCTTATCCACGATGGATGAAAGTAATCCCACGCATTCTGGGAAAATGGCCGATCACTGTCGGCTTTCACTGGTAAATTATGACTAGCTTCCCGTATTAAATCAGCTGGCCTCTGTTGCGCGGGTGGGCTTAGTTGGGCGAAACCTAGCGTAAACAGGAGGGCTACAGCTAGCGCAGGCAAAAGCACATTTCCAAAACGTCCGTTTCTTCCGTTTTGCCTCAAATTCAAAAACCGCACTGACGAACCTCAAAAGCCCAAAAATGGCACTGCTGACAACAGAACAAACACTTTTCCCTGATTCCCTAGTTCAAAGGGAACAGCTTGAACAACAGGAGAGGCAAGCCATGTGCCATGTGGGTGGAATTAAGAAATGATGGGGACGAGGTCGTATCGACGAAGCTCTGCCATAGCTCGTTTATATCCTATGGAAACTACATTCTGTAGGACCTCTGGGTTTAAGGTGAAGTGTTCTCCGAAAAACATTTCTCTATCTTTTGATTCGGGATGAATAAATATGTAATTTAGCTTTTCATTAAAGTCGATTCTATCCTGCAAACGCTCAACAAGTTGCTGAAGATCTTCTTCTGGATATTTTTTTTCTTTGAAAAAGTCTCGAACAGTATCTACTGCCGCTTTCTTGTTCTCGTGAGCTTTTCTGGCGCCGTAAACTTTCTGCTCAATCGCTTGATATAGGCTCTGAATAATAATCGATGGAAGGCCGTATTGGTTGAGCGAACCTATTTCCTGTTTATAATGGTAGGGTTGATGGGTATAGGAGCATAAGATGAGGTCACAGTTGTTCTCTTTTGCAACGTGAGTAGAGAGAGTTTCTCGAATTTCCCCATCGATATAATATCTACTCTTGGTCTCGCCATGTTTTACTTTAAAGGGTGAGTAAATAAGAGGAAGCGACATTGAAGCTGCTACTGCTTCCGATATTTTTGCATTAGAAGCATACTGGCAATATTCATCAAAAGTCTTTTCTGTTCCAAATCTTCCAAACACCATTTTACGGGAATGGTCTAGCTGAGTTCCAACTACAAAAAGGTCTGACTTAAGTTCGTGAAAATGCTCAGTCGGTAGTACATAGTTCGTAAGATATTCTGCCAATCCTTTTGTGGTGAATAGGCCAGAAGTTTTCAAGTTTCCGAGAACCATAGCTTCCAAAGTTTTTCCTACGACTGGTTTTCTTTTGAAAAAATTATAAAGGCTCATTTTAGTCGGCCAATTGAAGGCCAACATGTCTTTATATTGAATCCTGGGGATCGTTCGATAGGTCCCTGGCATTTTGAATTTGGTACTTTCAGCAAAGGAGTTGATAACAGATTCAATACCGACCCCAGAAGCCAGCATGGTAACAATAAGCGCTCCAGCACTTGATCCAACATAAGTAGCGATTTGCTTTGGATGGTGTTTGGGGCGTGGGTAGGGATAACAATCTATAGGTGGCAGGTTTTCGGCTAGTCCGCCAACAAACGAAAAGTCCTTGTCTCTCAGAGCCAAGCATACGCCAATATGGAATGCTGCTGCTTTTGTAGCTCCGCCACTGCATACGAGGGCCGTTTTTGAGAACTCAAGTCTTTTTCGATTCCGTTCCTTCAATAGATCCTCCTAAGATGCATACTTCGCACTCAAGTGAAACACCAAATTGTTCTTTCACTTTTGTTTTGATGATGTTTATCAGGGTCAGAATATCTTTTGCCGTTGCATTTCCTTTGTTGAGAATAAAGTTCGCATGTTTTGTTGAAATTTCTGCTCCGCCTACTGTAGTTCCTTTCAGGCCTGCTTTTTCTATGAGTCGCCCACTCGAATAGTCTGTTCCATTTTTAAAAGTAGAACCACAGCTTGGGTAATCGAGTGGCTGTTTTTCAGCTCTTTCTTGTATAATTCGGTCCACTTCTCTTCGAATCGAGGTTTTATCTCCAAGCCGCAACTCAAAAGTTGTCCAGACAACCAAACTATTTCTGACTTCCGATTCTCTATACGAAAAGTGTAAGTTGTTTCGTTCTAGCTGTTGGAAGCCCTTCTCAAAATCAAAAAGCCGTATCTCTTTAAGAATATCACCGTAACAACCATATTTGGTACCAGCATTCATATAAATGCCGCCACCGATGGTTCCAGGAACCCCAGCGCTAAACTCCAGTCCAGTATATCCGTTTTCCACTGCCCATTCGAGAAGTTTGGGCTTTAACACTCCGCCACCGCAACGAACTCTGATTTTGTCGGCGTGTTCGGTCGGAAGCTTTTCAATTCCTTGGAAAGCTTTTGAGAGGGAAATGGTTACTCCACGGATTCCTTCGTCAACAACCAGCAAGTTCGTTCCTGTACCAATGACAGTGACTGGGATTTTATGAGATTTAGCTGTGTCATCAATCCACTGCAGTTCCTCTTCTGATACTGGGAAAGTGAGAATGTCGGCTGGACCGCCAACACCATAAGCAACGAAAGGGGCAAGCGGAGTATCAAAAAGGACTCGGTCCTTCAGTTTCTCTTGAAAAAGAGGGTAAAATTTAGAAAAGCTGTTTGTAGACATTGGGAAGATCCCCTGCCCCCAGAGTTAAAATAACATCGCCAGGTTCGCTGTCTCTCAAATGTTGCTCAATCCCGTCTAAAGGATTTGGGCTATAAAAAGCTTTGGGGTGGCCCAATTCCAGAACATTGTCTACTAGTACACTCGGCTCAACTCCAGCTATTGGGGCTTCACTCGCTGCATAGATGTCAGTAATCGCTAGGCTGTCACAGTCTTTAAAACAGGTTGAGAACTGATCAAGAAGATCTTCGACTCTGCTAAATCGGTGTGGTTGAAAAACAGCTCGGATCTTTTTGCCTTTAAATCGTTCTTTTGCAGCTTGGAGGGTTGCTCTGATTTCGCTAGGGTGATGAGCGTAGTCATCTATAAAAAGAACCCCCTCTTTTTCTCCGCGGTGTTGAAATCTTCTTTGGACCCCTTGAAACTTGTTAAGGGCTCTAAGAGATATCGTTCTGGGAATGGAAAGTTCATCTGCGACAACCAAAGCTGCAAGAGCATTGAGCACATTATGTTTTCCTGGAACCTGTAGTTTTAACTCGAGGATCTCAGAGTCAACCAAGACTTTGCTTATCGTTCCTTGAAGGCTTGAGGAGTAATCGACAATTCGATAATGGTTATTGGGTCGGAATCCATAAGTTTTTTTCCTTCTGCCTATTTTGGAGGATAGAATTCTTAGATAAGGATCATCTCCGCAAATGACGCTTAGACCATAAAAGGGGACTTTGTTTAGGAAAGATAAAAACGCTTTTTTTAGTTGAGCCATGGTTTTGTAAAAATCCATATGCTCTCGGTCCATGTTGGTTACAACAGCAATGCTCGGACTAAGTTTATTAAAGGAGCCGTCGCTCTCATCGGCCTCCACAACCATGAATTCGCCTGAACCCATTCGTGCGTTGGTTCCACCAAAATTGTCCATTCGACCGCCGACTACGATTGTGGGATCAAGCCCACCTTCCATGAGTACAGTAGCGATCATTGAAGAAGTTGTTGTTTTGCCATGTGCTCCAGCTACAGCTATTCCGTGCTTTAAGCGCATCAGTTCAGCCAGCATTTCAGCCCTAGGAATGATAGGAATTTGTTTTTGGATAGCTTCAGCAATTTCGGGGTTCTCTCGATCAATAGCCGAGGAATAAACAATAAGTTCAGTGTCCTTAACATTTTCTCTGGCATGTCCTTGATAGAATCTTATCCCTCTGGAAACGAGTCCTTTCACGATTTCGTTACTTTTAAGGTCAGAACCTGAAACCTGATAACCTTCTCGCAGGAGGAGTTCCGCAATGGCACTCATGCCGATTCCACCAACCCCTATTAGGTGTATCTTATTGACTTTATTATACATTTAACAACTTCCCTTAGGCTATCTCACCACCCCGGCACAAACTTATCGGCTTTGGGCTGTTATGCTTTCGGCAATCGTTTTAAGAGCATTGCCAAATCGCAAAGGAGCATAGCTTTGAGCCATCCGTTCTAACACTTTTGGCTCGAAGATTTCTAGAGTTGTTTTTTCTAAGCGCTCCGCGAATTGGTCCCCCTGTTCAACTACTTGGGCTGCCCCGTGGCTTGCAATGAGGTAAGCATTTGTAATTTGGTCATTTTGTCCTTTTCTTGGGTAGGGGACAAAAATGGCGGGTCTTCCCACTTGAATGAGCTCAGAAACGGTAAGGGCCCCCGATCGCCCGATGACTAGGGATGCTTTGGAATACAACTCGGCAATGTCCTTGATGAAGGGTTCATACTGATAGTTTGGATGATATTGGGAGCCTATGGCCTTTTTAACTGAATCAAAATCCCTCTGGCCGGTCTGGTGAAAAACTTTTGCATTCGGATACTTTGAGAAAAGAGTCGGCAAAAACCGAATGATGGCTTCATTGATGGCTTTCGAACCCTGACTACCCCCTAAAACAAGAATAAATTGGGATGTGGGTTGATAAGGGGGCAAACTGTTTTGATAAAAAACGGCCCGAAGAGGATTCCCAGAATTAATACACTTTTTAGGATTAAAATATTCAGTAGCTTGGGGAAAACCAAGGAAAATGGTCTTAGCCAGCTTTCCTAAAAACCGATTGGCGATACCCACAGAGGAATTTTGCTCTTGCAGAAACAAAGGGATTCGTAAAATGAAAGCTGCCAAGCAAACTGGAAACGACACATAACCGCCGACTCCAATCACTGCGTTAGGTTTTTCATTTAATAGGTAGCGAATCGACCAGATAAAACCTAGCAGTAACTGCCAAAGAGTATGCAAGACCTTTAGAACACTTTGATTTTTAACAGCGCCAGTCTTGACTGTAAAAAATGGAAAGTTGGCTTCGGGCACAAGTTTGGATTCCATGCCGTGGCTAGAACCCACATACTGAACGATCCAACCTTGACTACGAAGTTCCTCAGCAATGGCTAATGCGGGAAAAACATGTCCGCCCGTTCCACCGCCAGTAATAATAATTTTTTTTGAACTCACGACTCTTTATTCTTAGGATCTAAAGGGTTTTCCGATGGAATTATCGAAGAGCTTTGTAGGATATTCAATAGAATTCCCATAAGAACTAGGTTCACGATCAGGGCTGATCGACCCCAGGAGATAAAAGGAAGCGGAAGCCCTTTAACAGGTAACAAACCTGTGACCCCACCTAAATTGACGGCGATTTGAAGAGCAATGGAGAGAGAAAGACCAAAGCTCAAGTAACATCCAAAGGCATCTTTTGCTGTGAGTGCAATTTTAAAAAGCAAATAGCAAAAGTAAGTAAAAAGAATAAGTAAGGATATAGCTCCCAAGAAACCTGTTTCCTCTCCAATAAGAGCAAAAATAAAGTCAGTGTGAACTTCAGGTAAGAAAAACAGTTTACTATTTCCGTTACCCAATCCGGTTCCAAAGAGTTTGCCAGAATGAAACGAAAGAAAAGATTGGATCGTTTGAAAACCTGTTCCCTGAGGATCTGCCCAAGGGTTAAGGTAAGCGAACAGTCGTTTTCTTCGCCAAGCATAGTGGACAATCGCGAACACAAACCCAAGACTTCCGACTCCCAGAAAGCTGATGAGATAGGAGAGCCGAACGCCTGCAATGAAGAGCATTCCAATAATCATGACTACAAGCAAAGTAGTTGTTCCGAGATCTGGCTGTTTAAAGATGAGGGCCAAGGTGATAACAATCGGAAGACTATTAGTGACCCATTTTTTTGCTGGCAGAGGGCTTTCTTTGTGGCGTGCTAAGAGGCTAGCGAAAAAAATAGTTAGAGTAATTTTGGCAAGCTCACTGGGTTGAAACAAAACGGGGCCAATTTTGAGCCATCGAGTAGCTCCGTAAGCATAGTGTCGGAATGGACCGAAATGGGTCAGTGCAATCAGAAAGATTTGGGCTAAAATCAGCCAGTAGCTGATTTTTTTCCATTGGCTATAGGGTATTTTCGAAACTCCAATCATCAGAAGTAATCCAATCAATCCGCAAGCCGATTGTCGTAGAACATAATAAAACTCAGATGAGTGTTTTTGTATTCCCATCACTGCTGTGGCAGAAAAAAGAGCTATTTGCCCGATCAGTAGAAAAAGGATGGTCAGACCAAGAATGCGCCGTTGCATTGGAAATGGGGATTGGAACATGAGTGAAATTATATCATGTTCCTGAGGCTATAAGCGAAAGTCCTCAGCGTTAATATTGTATTTTTGTAGTTTCCTGAGCAGCGTCTTTTTAGGAATTTTTGCGTGAAGTGCGGTTTGATTTATGCGCCCTTTAAAAGTTTTTAGAGCTCGAATGATAAATTCCTTTTCAAATTCCTCCTTAAACTTGGAGTAGTCCAGCCCCTCGATTGGGTCTGGTTCTGAACCGTCAGTTAATTGTTCAAGTTCTTCCGTATCATTTTGGTTACGAGAGCTGCGGGTTAATGGGGTGCGCAAATATTCGGGAAAGCTTGGTGCAGTGAGCTTATCAGTGGTTTCAACCACAAAAGCATGTTCTACGGCATTTTCGAGTTCGCGAATATTTCCTGGCCAATGATATGTTTTCAGCTTTTCAAGCGCCTGTAGCGTGATGCCCGTAATACGTTTGTCATGGCTTTTAGAGAACCTAGCTATGAAATAGTGGATTAGATTATCAATATCCTCTTTTCGTTCTCGCAGGGGGGGCAGGAAAACGGGAATAACATTGAGCCTATAGAAAAGATCTTCCCTAAATGTCCCCGCTTTGATCATCTCCTCGAGGTTTCTATTGGTTGCAGCAATAATTCGGATATCCATTTCGATTTCACGGTGGGACCCTACAGGCGTAAATTTCTTTTCCTGAAGCACGCGCAATAGCTTTACCTGCATATGGGGTGAGAGGTCTCCAATTTCATCCAAAAATATGGTTCCTCCATCAGCATATTGAAATTTACCGATTTGGCGCTGATCTGCACCCGTGAAAGCTCCCCTCTCATGTCCAAAAAGCTCACTTTCAAAAAGCGTCTCAGAAATCGCGCTACAGTTAATAGACACCAACTTTTGATCTTTTCGTGATGAGTTATAGTGAATAGCTCTGGCTACAAGTTCTTTTCCTGTTCCGCTCTCTCCCCTGATGAGCACTGATGTATCAACTTTCGCTAGCTTGTAAATAACTCCAAAGATCTTTCTCATTTCGCCAGAGTGGCCGACAAACTCCCCTGCCTCAAGCTTGATTACAGGCGACGATAAGGCCATTGTTTTAATCATCGAGTGGGCATCAAGTGCCCGCTGCACCATCTCGACAACTGCCTGGTGCTTAATGGGTTTTGCTAAATAGTTGTATGCGCCCGATTTAATAGCCTTAACGGCATCTTCAATCGTACTGAACGCAGTCATAATTATTACAATAATTGAGGGGTCGTAACTTTTAATAGCTTTCAGACACTCTAGGCCATTCATTCTCGGCATATTCACATCCAAAAGAACCAAATCAACTTGAGAGCCTCTAATTTTTTCAAGTGCATCTTCTCCATCGATAGCTTCAATGACTGCAAAGTCATTTCGATTGAGAGCTTCACAAAGAGTTCTCCTTAGTTCGCAATCATCTTCGACCACAAGTATCTGATACTGGCTCATGGAAGCCCCTCCTCGATGGGTAGGTTTATGGTAAAAGTACTTCCTTTGCTTGGTTCACTCAGCAAGGTAACAAAACCCTGATGTAGCTCGACAAAATATTTAACCAAGTAAAGGCCAAGCCCCGTGCCTTTGGGATTTTCGGTTGATGTATTTGATATTCGGTAAAACTTAGTGAATATTTTTTCTTGTTCTTCCTCCGGTATGCCGTTCCCTTCATCGACTACACTTATTTTAATAAAGGATTTTTCTTCTTTTGACTCTATGATGACCTTTGAATTGGCAGGAGAATAATTAATCGCATTTTCTATAAGATTAGAGATGACTTGTTGAATGAGTTTTACATCGAATTTAAAAGCGAACAAAGGTTCTAAGCTCATTTTAATTTCAATGTTTTTCGAGCTGGCTAGCAGAGCTTTAGTTTTCACAACTTCTTGTATTACAGTGTTGATATCCTTGGAGGTGATATTTAAATGCACTTTGGAGCCCTCGATTCTAGTGAGGTCAAGTATTCCTTCGACGTAATTGGTAAGTGAGTCTGTCGTTTGAATAATCGAACGAAGTGCGAGCTGATGGTCAGGCAATCTATCTATTGCTTTATCGTTTAAAGCAAGTTCAGCGTTCCCTTGTATTTGTGCGAGCGGTGTTTTGAGATCGTGCGAAACAAGAGACAAGAAATTTGTTTTCAGTTGTTCAAGCTGAGCCATAAACTCACTCTTTTCTTGGTAATGCCACCTTTTCTTGTGTTCCTCGACGAGTCTGTAAGGAATTACAAAATAATATCCAATAAAAACTGCGAGACTAGGATGAACAAGGTCGATTAAGCAACCAAATGTTAGAAATGAGATCCGCGCGATTGAAAACAAGATTAGAATGGCTGCTCCCAGAAAAAAAAGACCGTTCCGAGGAGACATGGCCATGATGCAATTGACAGAAATAAGACCAACTACAAGGGCAAGAAAGATATTCATCCATCGAGGTGCTTTATAGAGACCATCCGAGTTAAGTAATGTTGCCAGACTGTGGGCGGCTCCTTCAAGTAGAGGGGTGTGGAACGGCGCTCGCGAATAAGGGGTAAAAATAAAATCGCCATCCCTATTGCTGGAGAGGACAGTCCCAATTAGGACGATTTTATCTTTGAAGTAATTTGGTGGCGTTTTGTCGGACAAGAGTTCGCTCATGGGAGTAACAGGGTAAGTCCCTTGTGGACCCTGCCAACGAATATATGTTTGTAATGCATCTCCAAATTTTTCGATATGTTTTACGGGGTAATGTTCATTTGATTTCAAGGTTTGGTGGTAGTAATTCGATAATTTCGAGTAGACTGAGGGGATTCCATCGATTGAGAGCATGACTCGTCTACTGACAGAGTCGGCTCCGTAACTGAAAGTATCTCTTGAAACATAACCTGGTGAGTAATGAGCCGTGTGAAAGAGTGATCTCGGTGGGTTTTTCCCAAGGCTTTCGTTGTCTGTGTAACCGATGAACATTCCAGAAACTTGTGTAAAGGCGCTCGACATGAGGGCAAGTTCGGCATCGGTATAGATTTTTTCACTAAATGGGGTCACTAACGCGATTGCTAGTGGTTTATCTCGATTTATTTTTAAGATCGTTTCGACAATGGTGTTGGCTGGAATCTTTTTACTACCCTGATTTTTTGCTGAAACTAGCTCGTCGTACCCCACAATACTAATGGCGGGGTGGGCACCTATGGGCGGCTGAGTTCTAAACAGAACATCTGTCAAAAGTCCTTTTAGCGCTTCAAAATCGAACTGAAAAAGCGCGGCAGTCAGAACTAAGGAGAGTAATGATACAGACAAATGGGACATGAATTTAGAGTTAGCTTTGATATTAGCCTCTCTTTGCTCAAGCTCTTTCCAGTCTGCTAATTCTCTTTTTTGTTTCATTTTGGGCGCCGCGTTACAGCTTTATACCCCAAAAGGCAGACTTGTCTCAAGTGGTGCAATGTAAAAGCCTAAGTTGAGCAAACCGACAAAAATAAAAAGACAATAAAAACAATGGTTTATGATTTTTTGGCTAGCTTTGAAAAAGGAGCCTAGGAATACATTACAGGCTTGGTGTCACAAAGACGCCAGCCTTAGATTTCTCCGTCGAGAGCTTGGTTGCATAGTTTATCGGCTCGGGTGTTTTCTTCCCGCCTAATGTGTTCGATCTTGGTTGAGTTGAATTTTTGGAGTAGGCCTCGAGCGGTGTCAAAGAGAGTCTTTATGTGGGGAGTTTTAACTTTATAGATTCCGTTTAGTTGCCTAACCATCAATTCGGAATCGCTCTTGATGAGAAGCTCAGTTGCTCCATGTTTAAGAGCGGCTTCCAAGCCCTTGATGAGACCCTGATATTCAGCAGTGTTGTTGGTAACTGATCCCAGTTTTTGTCCTTCTTCAAACACCACAAGGTTGTTGTTGTACAACACAAACCCATAGGCTCCTGGGCCGGGATTGCCTCTAGAAGCACCATCGCAAAATAGAACCATAGAACTACCCATTAAATTTGAACGTCAGCACCAGGGTTTTCATCAATCTCTGAAGAGGCAGTAATGAGGATTCTTCCACAACTTGGACATCGATGAATAGCTTTTGCGCCTAAAATTTCATTAAATAACTGAGGTCTAACTTTCATGTTGCAGCCAACGCAACTTGAATTGTCTGCCAGACAGATTGCTACCCCTTTAGTTGCTGCAAAGGCTTTTCGATAAGTTGTTGCAACATCGGGTGAAAGCTGGGCAACAATCCCATCTTTTTGTGCTCCCTGCTCTTCGTAGGAGCGCAGTAGTTTCTGTCGAACCTCTTCGTATTCTTTCTTCTCGCGATTAACTACAGCTTCTTGGTCTTTGAATTTTGTCTCTGCAGCTTTTAAATTGTTGCGATGACCCTCTATGCCGTTCATCGAGGTCAATACAATTTCTTCAAGTTTACTTTTCTCAGTTTTGAATCCATCAATTTCTTTTTGAGCAGCTTGATACTCTTCGTTGGTTTTACACTCCATCATTTTGCTCTCAGCTTTTTTGATGAAGTCCTCTTTTTCTTTTAGATCAAGTTCGGCTTTTCTAAGAGCCTTTTCGTTCGTTTCGAAATTGGCTTTATGAAGGGCAAATTCATTTTTGTGTTCGTTGAGTTTAGCTTCAAGTTTCTTTATTTCCTCGGGGATTTTCTCCAGTTCCAGTTGAACTCTGTAAAGCTTTTCATCTAAGCGCTTTAATTTTCCGAGAACTTTGTATTGGGCTTTCATTTCAACTCACTTCTTGCTTGGTTAAAGACCACTTAATCTCATGTTCCACTGAATGGGCCCACCAGGACTTGAACCTGGGACCTATCGGTTATGAGCCGACTGCTCTAACCAACTGAGCTATGGGCCCCCAAAACAGTGGGTATGCTGCTATCTAAGCAAACATTTGTCAGAAGTGCTAATTGTCGATGAACGATTTTAACCGTTTGCTACGGCTTGGATGTCGTAGCTTTCTCAGCGCTTTAGCTTCGATCTGACGAATACGTTCCCTAGTAACATTAAAATCTTGCCCCACTTCCTCTAAAGTGTGGTCGGAGCTCTGTCCAATACCAAAGCGCTTTCTAAGAACGCTCTCTTCTCTCGTGGTCAGAGTAGCTAAGACCCGCCGAGTTTGTTCAGACAGATTGAGGTTGGTAACATGGTCGACTGGGTTGACCATTTTGTTATCCTCAATGAAATCTCCCAAGTGCGAATCTTCATCCTCACCAATGGGTGTTTCTAAGGAGATGGGCTCTTTTGCAATTTTTAGAACTTTTCGAACCTTATCTACAGGCATCTCCATTTTTTCTGCGATCTCTTCAGGGGTGGGTTCTCTGCCCAATTCCTGCACCAAATATCTGGAGGTGCGAGATAGTTTGTTGATAGTTTCGATCATGTGAACAGGAATTCGAATGGTTCTAGCTTGATCCGCAATGGCACGAGTAATTGCTTGTCGAATCCACCAAGTAGCATAGGTCGAGAACTTGTAACCTCTTCGATATTCGAATTTGTCGACCGCTTTCATTAAGCCGATGTTACCTTCTTGAATTAAATCCAAAAATTGTAATCCTCGGTTGGTGTATTTTTTCGCAATCGAAACGACAAGCCGCAGATTGGCTTCTACGAGCTCTGCTTTAGCGATTTCAGACTTTCTTTCGCCCGCAAGAATCGCCTCATACATGTCTTTTAGCTCTCGCGCGCGAAGGTTGGCTTCAAGTTCGACAGCCGCAATTTTTTTACCGGCATTGTTAATATCGTGCTCGATTTCAAGCAGTCCCACGTAATCAAGGCCGTGTTTGGCTTTGATCTGCTCTTCAAACTTTTTATTTCGTTTGGCTTCTTTAAGCGTGTTTCGGAACTTTCCGATTTGGTCGGTGTTGATTTTTTTGAGAGAATAAAACACTTCTCTCTCTGCTTCTTCAATTCGGCTAACCTGTTGCTTAAATTTGGCTACGATTTTGTTGATGGTTTTTCTGTTGAAATTGATCTCTTGAAAAACTTTTACAATGCTTTTTCTGTTGCTGGCCAGCTTTTCTCTGAGCTTCTTTCTTTCGGTTGCAGAGAGACCGCTTTTTAAAAGCTTGGCCTCTACCTTAGAAAGCGCACGCTCGAAATTCTTAACGAGTTCCATTCCCTGAAGAATTCTTTCGCGGCACTCGGCTTCATTCAAACCCGCTGTAGCATCTGGCTCAGTTGCGGTTGTTTCTCCCTCGAGTTCCTTCGCTTCTTCGTCTTCCTCGCCGGTTTCTGAGCTTTCTTCTTCGGAGCTTTCGCCCTCACTCTCGGCTCCGCGCAACACATCCCGCGCACGAAGTCGCCCAGCTTCAATCTTTTCTCCGATAGCCAAAAATTCTTTCACACCCATCGAGGAGTTTAGAATTTCATCAAGAACCTCTGCCTCCCCTTCCTCAATTCGTTTGGCTATTTCAATTTCTCCATCTCGAGTCAACAGGGCGACTGAGCCCATCTTTTTCAAATACAAACGAACGGGGTCCAATCCTCGACCGAGGGAATCTTCTTCGCGAGCAACTACCGGAGTTTCTTCTTCGCTCTGAGCAGTTTTTTCAGTCTTCTTTGCCCCGCCTTGAGCTTTGAGTTGCTTTTCGTTTTCGACAACTTCAATTTCATTGTCTTCGATGAGTGCCATGACCTCATCAAGTTCATCACTTTCTGTCAGATCCTCGGGAAGACCATCATTGATCTCTTCGTAAGTGAGAAATCCCTTTTCTTTTCCCAAAGCGATTAGCTTCTGAAGTTCTTTTTTCTTCTCGAGTTTAGAAGGCATTGACTACTCCTCTACTTTAAAGAGTTGTGTAAGAGACATCGGCTCAAAATTAGAAAATTACAAACCATCATTCCTATCATGTGGCATAGGGCAATACAATCATGAAGTTCTTAATTCTTTTAGCTTTTCTAAGAGGCGAAGAACTTCGGGTTCATCGCCTATTCTTTGCGCTAATTTGATCTGCACCGAGAGGGATTTTATTTCAGCCTCTGCAGTAAGTCGCCGAGCCCTTTCCAAAACAGCAGTGAAGAGTTTTTCACCCGAACTTTGGGGAAGGTCTTCAAAAAGTTGCTCTGTGGCAGCAGAAACGAGCATATTGGAGGGGTTCAAGTTTGTAAGTGATTCTAGCAGCTTATCAAATTCGTCGATGGTCTTCGCTTCAGAAAGTTTCAGTAACCATTGTTTTATCTCGGGACTTTTTATGGCCGATTGCCAAGTTGAGGGCTGGGTTTCTAAAAATCTCTCTGGCCAACGGATACAAGCTTTAAAAAATTCTAGGTCAAAAGTAGCAAGCTTGGCCTGATTTTTGATTTGAGGAGTGAAGCTCGGTTTCGCTGTTGTTACTTGGATGCTCGACCGGCTTTTCATCGCAGAATCAGCTAATTCCTTCAGGGCTTCTCTTGAAATTTTGAAAACCAAACTGATATCGTCCCAAATGGTGGCTCGGTCTGGTAAGTTTCGGCTCGCAATTAAAATGGGAGTTAAGCTCTGTAGTTGTTTTGCACTTTCCTCTTCGGATAAGGATCCTTTGGCAGCTATTTCCTTCAAATATTTGGTAATTTGACGAGGGGCTAAATTGCATAGTTGATAAAATGTCTCTGCGCCCTCCTGTTGGACGAACTCATCAGGGTCTAAGTTATCTGGCAGAGACAAGTCTCTGGCAAAAATTCTGTTGTTCATAAAAATATGAACCGAACGGTGCCAAGCATCTTTGCCGGCGGAGTCCGGATCAAACACGGTAATCACTTTTTGAGTTAAACCCTTGAGTTCAGCACAGTGCTCATCAGTTAATGCTGTTCCCATAGTGGCAATCGCATTGTTGACACCCTTCTCTGCTAAACCTACGACATCCATGTATCCCTCGACAATAACCGCTTCATTTCTTAAACGGATGTTTCGTTGGTTTTCGTACAGGCCATACAAAATTTTTCTTTTAGAGAACAGAGTTGATTCGGGAGAGTTTAAGTACTTGGGTTGGTTTTCTTCGTCTGCGAAAAGTCGTGCACCAAAGCCAAGCACTTTACCATCTCTGTTCATGATGGGGAACATGAGACGGTTTCTGAAGCGATCATATCCTTCGTTAGGTTTGCCCTCCTTCGTGATGACAAGACCGGCTTCAACAAGCTCAGAGAAAGAAAATCCTTTTTTGATCATGATATTCATCAGGGTGTTCCAATTTTTTGGAGCTACACCCATGCGAAATTTCTGCATGGTTTTTGGAGACAAACCCCGTTGTTGGCAATAGTCGCGAGCAAAGCCATATTCAGCGACTTCCGTTAAGCAGTAGTTAAAGTATTTAGCAGCCCATTCTAAAGCGGCGTAGATTCGATCTTCCGCAGGAGAGGGAGTTGGTTTCACCGTTTTTGGGGTGAACTTATTGTCTTCCTCGATGACAACGCCAACACGCGAAGCTAGTTTTTTGACAGCTTCAGGAAAATTTAATCCCTCTATCCCTGTTAGAAACGAGAAACAGTTGCCGCCTTTATGGCAACCGAAACAGTGAAAAATTTGCTTGATTGAATTGACCATGAAGGAGGGTGTTTTCTCGCCATGGAAAGGACACAACCCTTTGTAGCTGCTTCCGCTTTTTTTGAGTTCAACATATTCACTGATGAGCTCAACAATGTCGACTCGGCTACGAATCTCTTCAATGGTTTTTTCGGAAAACACTAAACCCCAACTGTTTTTGTCCTATCAGGACGTGATAAAAATTCTGATTGCCTAACGTAAAACCTCAAAGGCTCTCTTTTAGCCCTACTTATACCTACTCGAGGTGAAATCCCAATAAGTTGTTTCGGTATTTTGTGATTAAGGTCTACTATCTTGAAGGTGCTTTGGTCAAAGGACAGGCCATCAAAATTTCGATCAATTCCAAGGGCTTGGGTCAACTTTCCAGGCCCGCTAAGTAGGTTTTTTAGCATTTTGTAGGTTAAAGGCCTGGAAATATGACGATTTTCAGCCATTTTCTCTAAACCCAACAATGGAACAGCAGCTCGAATTAAAACAGCACTTCCTTTTCCAGCCGCACCCGTGACAACATTCATACAAAAATTAAGACCATAAGAAAGGTAAACATAACAAGCTCCACCAGATAGAAACATGGATTGATTTCTTGGGGTGGGTCCCTTAAACGCGTGACTAGCGGGGTCTTCAGATCCCAAATAGGCTTCAACTTCTACAATTTGAACTAGAAAGTGGTTTTTATTCTGAGATAAGAAGAGGCCTTTTCCAAGAAGTTCTTTCGCAACAACCGGAGCGCTTCGTTGATAAAACTTGGAGGCCAGTGGGGGGAGATTTTTAATATGGGATATATTCCAAAACAACTTGGTCGAACCGGAAAGTTAGGGCTGTAGTTTTTTTCTAACTAATTCATTGACCATTTTGCCGTCCGCTCTTCCACCGGCTTTTGCAAGAACAACTTTCATCACTTTCCCCACATCTTGAGGAACTTTGGCTCCGGTCTCTTCGATAGCCGCGGACACGAGCAAATCAACTTCTTGTTCGGTCAATTGAGTCGGCAAATAAACTTTTAAGACGTCTATTTCTAACTTTTCTTTATCAGCAAGATCTTGTCGACCACCCTTCAAAAAAGCATCAATCGAGTCATTTCTCTGTTTAATAAGAGTAGAGATGGTTTTTTGAATCTCTGTCTCATCTAAAGCAGATCTCTTATCGATTTCGCGTTTCTTGATTTCGGCAATGAGCATTCTTAGACAACCCGTTTTTAAGGGTTCCCCAGACTTCATCGCCGTTTTCATGTCATTTTGAATGGTGGTCTTCAGATCCATTGGAATAACTATCTACGATCAAAAGTACGCTTAACGTTGCGTTTTCTTGCCGCGATACTCTTCTTTTTTCTGCGAACTGAGGGCTTTTCATAAAATTCGCGGCGGCGAACTTCTGCTAAAATCCCTGCTTTTTCACATTGTTTTTTAAACCTGCGAAGAGCTCCTTCGTAGGGTTCTGTATCTCTGACTTTTAGTCCTGGCACAGTAATCACCTTCCTTAAGTGGGCAACAATAGGGGGTTTCGTCGCATTTCGTCAAGCTACAATATTATCATGGCATCGCCATAGCTGTAAAAACGGTACTTTTGGCTAATAGCCTCTTGGTAGACTTTACGGCAGAAGTCTAACCCTAGGAGTGAAGCGACCAAAACATAGAGGGAAGATTCGGGAAGGTGAAAATTTGTTATCAGACCATCAGCTATTCTTGTTTGGTATCCCGGAGTTATATAGATATTGGTCGATCCGGAGGCTCCATGATCAGGATAACTTTCCAAAGTCCTTAAAGACGTTGTTCCTACAGCAATGACCCGCCCCTTTTGGTTTCTTTTAGACGCTATTTTTTGCAGCGTCTCTTGAGGTATTTCGTAGTCCTCCGAATGCATTTTGTGGTCAAGAATATTGGATGTTCGGATAGGTGAGAAAGTCCCATATCCCACGTGGAGAGTAACTTCAGTGGTTTCAATCCCCCTCTCTTTTAGGTTGCTCAGAAGGGCTTCAGTGAAATGTAAGCCGGCTGTGGGGGCTGCTACCGAGCCTGTGTTTTTTGCATAGACCGTTTGATAGGAGGTTTTATCATTGGAGTCGGCTTCGCGTTTTATGTAAGGGGGCAACGGTGATTTTCCAATCTCAAAAATCCAACTCAGGGGGTTCAGGTTTTTTGGCGTGACAAATTTAACTTCAAATCCTTCGTTTTCAATTGGGGTGATTTTTCCAGTCACGGATTGTGGGAAGAATAAATCGATACCTTCTTTAACTTTTTTGCCGGGCTTAACTAAGCAGCGCCAGTTTGTTTTTTCAGCATTAGTATATTTAATTAAAAAAACTTCAAAAACACGACCTTTAGAATCTTTTCCATACAAACGCGCCGGTAGAACTTTGGTGTTATTCAAAACCAAAAGGTCAGAAGAATTTAGAACCTTTGGAAGATCATAAAAATAAAAGTGTTCAATGCTTTTTTTTTCTCTGTTCACGACTAAAAGTCGTGAGTGGTCCCTAGGCGATGCTGGAAACTTGGCAATGAGCTCCTCTGGCAAATTGAAACTAAAGTTTTCCAAGTTCATGAGGGCAACATATAGGCGTGGAAAAAAAATCTCCAGAAAAAAAACTAGGGCAATAAGGATTGAGTATTTGAGCTTATTTTGTAGCTCGGATAGTAGTGCGCTAGAATTTCGCGATATGTTTTTCCTTTTTTAGCAAGAAATTGTGCTCCCCATTGGCACATTCCTACGCCATGCCCTGCGCCCGTCCCATCAAAGATGACCTCTTCAGGGGTGTTACTTATTTCGAATCTTGTGCTCTTTACGTTGGTGTAGCCCAAAAGATTTCGAAGGTCTTCGGAATTGATCGCAAACTTTTTGTTGTCTGCTTCAATAGAGATTTCATTGACTCGGCCGGACGGGGTTTTCTTTAACACACCTATTTTGAAAGGCTTTCGCTCAAAATGGGGAATTTTCAGTAAATTAAAGAGCTCTGCTGCCTTGATTTTAATTTGCCAGTTCAGAGGAAATTTACGACAGTACGGACACGGAACTCCAACTTTGTGATTTTTTTCTGATGTGTTCCAAACGGCCTTGGCTGATTCCGTATGACCCCCACACCTTGAGTGGTAGTAGGTTTTGATGGGCAATGTTCCCTTTGTAACAACTTCATTCTTGGTCGATTCTACGGCGACTCTAATTCGGTCCGACTCACTTTGAGC
>DDPO01000011.1:53323-69611 GCA_002342225.1 Bdellovibrionaceae bacterium UBA2466
AGTTCCCAGTGGGGACTCATCTCCCCGGCAACTTGGCCGTAAAGATACTCCTCAACGGGAATGATGTTGGTAAGCAAAATTCTTCCGTCAGAGACATTTAATTTTAGAGCTCCGCGGTAAAAATTTGCACGGTATTGAATTGGGTCGGTGTGTTGGGTTCCCCCGCGGATGTAGAGGGTCGAGGTTTTATAATCTGCGCCATCGACTAAGAGGCTGGTTTTGTTGGAGGATATTTTAATTTTGGTTTGCCCTTTTAATGGTTTCCAATTTTCATCGCCTGTTTTTTTTATAAAAATAGTTTTGAGGACAGACTTCAGGATGATTTCTTGCTGACCCCTGTCTAGAAGTACCCTGACGGGTGTGTTAAAATTAGATTTTAACGCCTCAATTCTTCCAGCGCTGGCAGTTAATCCAAAAATATAAGCACTGAAAAACGAGAAAACACTGATTAGCAGGGTTGGCATTTTGTTTTTCTAATTTCCGGGATTTTTAAGACGAAACCTATAGGGGCTCGAATAAGTGTAACATGAAAAAAACAAAAACCCTTGTTGCTGTGCACATGTTTCTAGTCATGGGTCCGATATTTATTGGCGGGCATTTGATGGCAAGAGCTGTTCAGATAACTAATTTGGATCAGGAGTTTTTATTAGATTCAAATCAGTTGGTAACGCCCCAAGGGGAGGTCAACACCGTCGACCCGACTTTGAAAGGATTAAACTATTTAGATTCCTCAAAAAGCATGAATCCAACAGCACCACAGTCTGGTGAAAAAGCTATCCGCATTGTTGTTGATCCGGGACATGGTGGGCGAGACGCTGGAGCTCGTGGCACTCATGGCATTTTAGAGAAAGAGGTGTGTTTAAAAGTCGCTAAATTTGTCCGTAGGGAAGTCGAGCGCTTTTCGAAAATCTCTGGAGTTCCCATTGAAGTAAAGTTGAGTCGAGAGCTTGATGAGTTTGTGACATTAAGAGATCGAGCCCGTTTAGCAAACATGTGGGGGGCAGATCTTTTTGTAAGTGTCCACGCCAATTCGTCTCCTAGCGCGCGTGCCAAGGGCTTCGAAGTCTATTTTCTGAGCCCAGAAGCAACCGATGAAGAAGCGAGCAAGCTTGCAAGACTCGAGAATCAAGCGCCTCCAACTCCGATAAGCGCTCAAGTGATGTCGATTTTATCTGATGCAACCACTCAGCATCACGTGGCAGAAAGTAGTCAATTTGCGGAGTATATGTATTCCTCCGTGTCTCAGAGAATTAGCTCCAATGCTCGGGGGGTTCGTCAAGCACCTTTCACTGTATTGCACGGGACTAACATGCCAGCTGTTCTAGTGGAGATAGGGTATGTAAGTAACTTTGAAGAGGCCAAAAATCTTTCGAGGGAAAGCTATCTTAAAAGAATTGCGAGTGCTATAAGCTCAGGTGTTATTGACTTCGTAAATCGAAAAAGAAAGTAGCTACCTTTATGAACCGAAATGATGGACGACAACCCGACCAATTAAGACCTGTAAAGATAATCCCAAACTACTTAACCCATGCTACGGGTTCCTGCTTAATCGAAATGGGCGGGACCAAAGTGATCTGCAGTGCGATGGTTGAGGAGAGTGTTCCTGGTTTTTTGAAGGGATCTGGCAAGGGCTGGTTAACAGCTGAATATTCTATGTTACCAGCAAGTAGTAGTCAGCGAATCCAAAGAGAGAGACAGAAAGTTGGCGGAAGAACACACGAAATTCAAAGGCTCATCGGTCGCTCATTGAGAACTTGTGTTGATTTGGGCCAACTGGGAGAAAGGTCCATTTTGGTGGATTGTGATGTTGTTGATGCAGATGGTGGAACTCGAACAGCATCGATCACTGGCGCTTATGTCGCTGTTGCTTTGGCAATTAAAAAAATCCATGAAAAGACCCCCCGTTTAGTCCCCCTGATAAAAACTGCAGTTGCGGCCGTTTCCGTTGGGGTAGTCAATGGAGTTCCTTGTCTAGATCTAAACTATGAAGAAGACAAAGATGCCGAAGTGGATATGAACATTGTCCGAACCGGCACTAATCGTTTTGTTGAGGTACAGGGCACCGCAGAGGGAGTTCCCTTCTCGGACGAAGCTTTGAAAAGCTTGATAGAGCTCGGCAAAAAAGGAGTTGAAGAGCTTTTAACTATTCAAAAACGGATTTTAGAAGTTTGAAGTCTTTATTAGTAGCCACAACTAATACCGGGAAGTTCCAGGAGTTTAGTGAGCTGTTAAAATCGGTCTTTAGATGCAGTACCCTCCCTAAAGAAACCCCTCTCGTGGTCGAAGATGGAACTACCTACAAAGAAAATGCACTCAAAAAAGCCAAAGAATATTTTGAACGCTTTAAAGTTCCAGTTCTTTCTGATGACTCTGGTCTTGAGATCGATGTTCTTGGTGGAGCCCCTGGAGTTTTTTCGGCCAATTTTGGTGGAGAATCTCTAAGTTGGCCCGATCGTTGGAATTTTTTGTACAATCAGCTGGGGAATAAAAGGCTCTCGAACCCCTCCGCTAGGTTTCGTTGTGTTCTCTGCTATTACGATGGGGTCAATGCCCCACAGTTTTTTGAAGCAACTACTGAGGGTTCTATATCTCCCACTCCCCAGGGTTCAGGTGGTTTTGGGTATGATCCCATCTTTTTCTCTTCAGATCTCAGAAAATCGTTAGGAGAGGCCACTCTCCCCGAAAAGAGCTCGGTCAGCCATCGCGCAAGAGCCACTAAAAAGTTCCTAGAGTTCATTCAAAACCAACCTCAATAAGGTCTCTTGACCAGCAGCCGAGGCAAAGGTAACGTGCAAGGCTTCAAACGGTGCCCAGGTAGCTCAGTCGGTAGANNTAGAGCAGAGGATTGAAAATCCTCGTGTCGGCGGTTCGATTCCGTCCCTGGGCACTTTTTATTTCTTCCGATGCTAAAAATAGAAAGTCTGGAAAATTTTATAGGAACTTGGACTCTAATAAAGTGTCATCACGAACTTGAGGATGGCTCTCTGATCTATCCTCTGGGGGAAAGTGCTAAAGGACTTCTTGTTTACACTAAAGAGGGGTACATGACGGGTGCCTTGATGCAGCCGGAGCGAGCTAAGTTTAAAACCCGCGAGCTATTTTCTGGAACGCAAGAAGAGAAGGCCTTTGCTATGGAAGGGTACCTTCATTATTCAGGTAAATTTGAGGTTCATGGTGATGAGGTATGGCATTTTGTGGATCTTAGTCTTTTTCCAAATTGGATAGGAACAGTTCAAAAGCGTCGATTCAAGTTTTATGAAAATAAACTGCTACTTAGCGTAGGTCCTTACGTAGCTAATGGGGTTAAGCAAACTGCGAGTTTGCTTTGGCAGAGGCTTTCATAAATTCTTGAGTTTGACTATCGATGTCGCCTGATGGTAGCCCAAAAAGGATGAAGTTTCTGAGTATCATTCTTTGTTTCCATTTATTGGGTGCGAAAATTTTGGCCTCTAACCCTTGGAGCCCTATCATAGAGTTGGGAGCCCGTGGAATTACTGTGGGGCCGGCCAAACTTCATTTAGCTCCATCGAAAGCCAAGCTAGACATTGTTGAAGTTGATGGTTGTGATGCCAAGGTTCAATCCTCGTCAGCCGTTCAATTTGGAGATAGATGTAATTTCTTAAGGGGCGTTTATCAGTATTCGTTTAAACAGCCAGGAGACGATCGTTCCTTGAGAGTCTATTCTGAGTTCTTTTTGCATTACAACAGCAGCAAGAGCACAACATTTCTAGTGAACTCTCCAATTGTAGTGCATGAAGGTGAGTCTAAGAGTCTCTAGTTTCTTTCAGGTAAAACGACAACAATCTGTAAAATTTTTTCTGGAATATGTACTTGAGAGATATCTATCTGTGCCTTTTTCGCCCAGTCGATTAGATTTCTAGCGCACACTGCTCGAATTGAAGTGATAAGTTGTTCGTTTGCAGCGCAGGCATTATAGAAGCTTAGGGCATCTCTTGTGAGGTTAGGATTAGATTTAAGCTTTTCAGCTATGTAACCAAAAACTTCGCTGCTCTCCAAAACCTCCGGGGGAACCCTGTGAAGATCTCCATTTTTCGAAAGACTAATTGCTTGAAGTGTTGGGAGCCGCACATAGGATGTTTCGAGGTAGTTTCTAAATTGCGCTTTCTCGTTTTCACGCAACACTTCTGCTGTATTTACGCCGACCATCGAAGATGTGTCTTTCTTGCCCATGAGTTCTGGAATTAATTCGTTGGCAAGAGCCAAAGGAGATTTTTGTTGTTCCCGTAGAACGGGTTTTGTATCTGCGGGTCTAAAGCTCCACAGAGCTAGTCCGAATAAAAAGGCTAAAGTGGCTATAATCTTAAACTTCATCTTACAAACTCAGGTTGAGAGTTTCGTTTTACTGCGCCGTAGACTAAGCGACTAGCGGCATCTGAAGCTGCTAGTTGTATTGCTGATAATTCTGTTTCGTTACAGTTCGAACAGGCTCGGTAAAAGTGCCGCAAAAGCATCGCTTCGAGGTTGTAAGGTCCGTTGGTATTCGACTCGCAGGCGTAGTACCCAGCAAAGTCTCCGTAGGTGCATTTGGTGTGGGGGAATCCAGCGTTACTGCCATTCCCATCGCTGTGTCTGGCTTCATGAAACAAAGTTGAAAGTCTTAATAATCGACGAGCCAATGAACTAGAACTGCTGCTTTTTAGTTTGGTTGAACTAAAAAGTCCCTCTCCGATTTTTATGATCCCGACTCGCGTGGTGTTTATTAGGATGTTTTCATCTGCGACGTCGAGAGAGTAAAGAACGTTAGACTTTTTACCCGCTAGATATACAGAGCTTCCGGTGTTAGTCATCACAGTGACAATTCGGTCAAACGGGGAAGAAAACGAGGCGAAAACTGAGGGGTTATAATTGTACGAGCTTGATACTATCGTACGTTTGGTGTCAGCATCGTAGCTTTCACCAACGATGTAGCGAATACGTTCTTTCAAGAAATTTCCTAGTGAATTACTAGATAATTCAGGAAGGTCTATTTTATCCAAATCATCACTGCTGACACCTGAGAAGTTAAGGCTCTCTATTACTTCCAAATCTTGCGTGAGTAATTCCTTCTGTTCGTCAGGAACTGAAGAGTCAAAAGTGATGTTATAAATGCCGTCTTTGTTGAATAGTCCACAGGAACTTAACAAAAATGGTGCAATGATCAGAATTCCCCAGCGCTTCAACATCAAAACCTCAAGCGAGACTTGCCTTGGCGGCAGTGCTCAATCCGCAGGGCGGAATTGCAAGGAGGGGGCCATCAGTTTTGATGGTCTAAGTTACTGAAAATATAGCTGTGTTATATTTGAATTCGTCAAAAGGTTATACAGACAGTGACGAATAGCGGCTTTTAACGAGGGTCTGAATTTTTTAAAAGGCTTCGTCGAAAACTACCGACTCTTTACTGGCTCCAAAGCCTTTCTGATATTCGGTAACTCGTTTTTCAAAAAAGTTTGTTAGAGGTTGAACATCTTGTAGCACCATGAAGGGAAATGGATTTTTAGCGAAGTATTTTTTACTCATCCCCAGTTGCACTAATCTTTGATCTGCACAGTAACAGAGATATTCTTTCATAAGCTTTGGTGACAGACCGCTAACTCCATAGGTAAGAACATCCTCACAAAAGGCCATCTCTACTTCGATGGCCTCATCGATCATGCTTTCGACTTTTTCTTTTAATTCATCTGTGAATAGCTCAGGGTACTCGGTGCGAATAGCTTGTATTGCCATCATAGCCGCTTCGATATGCATCGTTTCATCGCGGAAGACCCAGTTGGTGGCTGTTGCAAGGCCAGGAAGTAGGCCTTTGTTTCGTAGGAAGTAAACATAAGCAAAGCTACCAAAAAAGAAAAGGCCCTCAACACAAGCGGCAAAGCAAATCAGATTCTCCAAAAACTGCTGTCGCTTGAGGGTGGTATCCAACTTATCAAGCTTGTGGATAGAGTCCATGTACTTGAAGCAGAAGTCGGCTTTGAGTTTGACCGAAGGAATATTTTTATAAGCATCAAAGGCCTCTGCGCGTTCTGCTAAATCAGGAAGATAATTATCTACGAGGAGTAAATACGTCTCGACGTGTAGCATTTCATCAAAAAGTTGTTTGCCCAAAAACATCCTGTATTCGGGGCTGTTGATGTGTTTATAAAAGTTGAGAACTAAATTGTGGGCAACTAAGTTATCTGCAGTTGCAAAGAAGGCCACCAAGCGCTTGATGAGGTGGGCTTCTTTAGGGTTTAATTTGTCTCGAATGTGCTCGTAATCAATTGAGAAGTCGATCTCTTCCGTGGTCCAAATGTTTTTAATAGAGTCTTTATACAGCTTAAAAAACTGTGGGTATTGCATTGGCCTTAGAGTTAAATTGAGTTCGGGACTTAGCAGCATAGATGGCTCCTCATTGACAGGCTTCGCAAGATTCAGGGTTCTCAAGTGAACAAGCGATCGCAGCTTGAGCTTCAACTTGAGAAACAGTTGTTTTCTTGATTGATGTCTTAGCACGTGATCGTAAATAATAAGTCGTTTTAATACCCTGTTTCCATGCGTGCATGTACATGGACGATAATTTTCCTATAGTTGGGTCTTCTAAAAAAAGATTTAGAGACTGAGATTGGCAAATAAATGCAGATCGGTCAGCAGCCATCTCAATCAGATTCTTTTGGGAGATCTCCCATACGGTTTTATAGAGAGCACGAATTTCGGATGGAATTTCTTCAATGTTTTGAATCGATCCCTCATGCTCAATAATTTTTGCTCTCATGTTGGGGGTATATAAACCCAGCTGTTTAAGATCGTTGATTAAATAACGGTTCACGTTGAGGAACTCGCCACTTAATGTTTCACGCTTAAAAAAGTTGGAAACTTGGGGCTCGATACTTTCATAGCTTCCTACAATTGAAGCGATGGTGGCAGTTGGGGCAATGGCTATCAATAAACTATTTCGCAAGCCATTCGTTTTGATATCTCGAGCAAGTTCATCCCAATTGAAATGCAATTCCGGTAGATGGGGTTGATGCTTTTGTGCTAGTTGCACCTGTAAATCACCATCTGCATATCTTGACGCTTCGAAAGCAGGAAACTTGCCCAATTCTTGGGCCATTTTCATACTGGTCTGTAAAGCTTCAAAGTAAATGGTTTCAGATATTAGAGCAGAGAGGTCTCGAGCTTCTTTAGAATCATAAGGGATTCTCATTTTAAAGAAGACATCTTGCAGCCCCATGATTCCTAGACCCACTGGTCGCCAGCGTTGATTTGAGCTTGAGGCTTCTTTGGTCGGATAGAAGTTGATGTCTACAACTTTATCCAAAAAGCGAGTTGCTACTTTGACAACTGTTCTTAGCTTTTCGAAATCAAATTTCAAGTCAGGGTTGACGTAGGAAGATAAATTCACACTGCCTAAGTTGCAAACGGCAGTTTCCTCTGCTGATGTAACTTCAAGAATTTCAGTACAAAGATTTGAGCTGTGAATGACGTTGTTAGATTCCGCCGTTTGCGCCGAGCGAAGATTGGCCTTATCTTTAAAGCACATCCAACCGTTGCCAGTTTCTGCCAGGGTTTGCATCATTCGTGAATAAAGCGCTCGAGCAGAAACTTTTTTCATGACTCGACCGGTTTGCTCATACTTTAAATAAGCGGCTTCAAATTTTTCACCGTAGGAGTTCGCAAGCTCTGGCGCATCGTTTGGAGAAAACAGGGACCATTCAGCATCTGCTTCGACCCGTTTCATGAAAAGGTCAGGTATCCAAAGAGCTAAATTTAGATTGTGAGTTCTTCGCTCTTCCGCGCCAGTGTTGTTTCTCAGCTCCAAGAAGGCTTCAATGTCTGCATGCCAGGGTTCGATATAAATAGCGGCAGCACCTTTTCTCTTTCCACCCTGATTGACTGCATGAACTGAAGAATCAAAAACTTTTAGAAAAGGAATGATCCCGTTACTTAATCCATTGGTTCCTTTGATGAGAGAGCCGGAGGAGCGAACCGGAGTCCAATCGACACCTAAACCACCTGACCATTTGGAAAGTTGAGCACAGTCAGTGATCGTTTTGTAGATGCCTTCTAAGCTGTCATTAGTCACTGTTAGTAAGTAACAAGAACTCATTTGCGGATGTCTTGTACCCGAATTAAACAGCGTGGGCGTGGATGGCATATAAAGAAACTGGCTGATAATGTCGTAAAATTCGATAGCCTCACTAATGTTGGCTGACAGACCCAGCGCAACCCTCATAAACATCCATTGGGGCCGTTCAATCAGTTTCCGGGTTTGTGGGTGCCTTAATAAATAGCGATCTACAATTGTTCTTAGCCCAAAATACTCAAAAAGGTCATCTCGTTCATGTCGAATGGCAAACTCAATGGCTTGCACATCTTCTTTGGCAATCCCAAGAAGTTTATCGTCGAGGACACCGTGCTCGGCAGCCCATTTTAAATAATCTCGAAAAGCAGAGTCCCTGCCCACTTCTTTGCGGATGTTCTCCGACAGCATTCTTGCCGCAACTTTTGAATAGTTGGGCTCATCCGCCATCAACATGACGGCAGTGGAAATAGACAGATTATCAAGCTCCTCAGTGGTGCTCCCATCGTGAAGGCCAGCGATCGTTCGTTTGGCGACCTCTAAAGATTCGACATTATGGATTCCTCGACATGCTCTATTCACGGCATGAAGAATTTTTTCAATCTTTACATCTTCTCTGGTACCGTCGCGTTTAATAACTTGCATCTTTTTGTTCCTTCACCACTCAAAAACAACAACTATCAAAGAATAAAAATCCTTCTTCCCCGTTCTCTAGGAAGTTCAATGACCGCTCTTAACATTAAAGAGAATATGCGCCTTTTGTTTTCAAAAAACGCTCGAGAAACTGTCCTTAACGATGAAACTAAAGAAGGAAAAATTTACTGTCAATTCACTTCATTTTGACGCGATCGTTTATGCGTGAATAGAGGGCTTTAGAGGGGTCTTGCTTCAATCAAAAACAACAGGCTTTTAAACGAAAAATGTTATAGCGACACTTGAGTATTTTATCGTCGATTTACCCGACTAAAGAGCCGCCCATTTGAGTTCCGCCTAAAAGGTGCAAGTGTAAGTGGTACATGGTTTGACATGCATGATCTCCACTATTGAAAACTGTTCGGAAGCCCGAGCCTGCAATTCCGAGTTTGGCGGCGATCTGTTGAGCGGCCTTGAACAGGTGTTGAAAAATTTCCATATCTCGTCCGCTTACGTCCAAAATATCAACTACATGTTGTTTGGGCACAATGAGTACGTGGACTGGGGCTTGGGGGCTAATATCTCTAAATGCAAATACGTTTTCGTTTTCGAAAACCTTTTCTGCGGGTAGAGTTCCTGCGATGATTTTACAGAAAATACATTCTTTGCTTTTAAAAGAGTCGGTGGGGCTTTGCATAGATCTCTCCTTTTGAGAAGTAGAACTTGCCACAAGAAAAGGCTAAAAATCAATAAGGAAGACTAGTTAATTAAAAGGTTAAGTATGCATGAGTGGGAGAAAAGATTGAGAGAGCGTCTTAAGCCTGTCGAGGCGGTTTTGCCTGAACTCGGGACTAAAATTTTAGCTTCTGTTCTTGTCCCGATAGGTGCAAGAAGAGAAGCGGCGCAACATGAAATTCTTTTGACTAAAAGGTCTGAACGAGTGGAAACCCACAAAGGCCAAGTGAGTTTTCCCGGTGGGCTCTTCGAACCATGTGATCGGCATTTACTTCAAACTGCTCTTCGAGAGACCTATGAAGAAGTTGGGATTCATGAAAGTCGGGTTGAGATTCTAGGGTCGCTGGCCCCGGTACAGACGCTTCAGGATGTTGAGATTTATCCGTGGGTAGCCAAAGTAGATTTTCCAGAAAAATTCGAGATCAACCCAGATGAGGTCGAAAAGACCATTTTTTTGCCCCTCGAGAAACTTTTAACGGATGGATTAAAACCAGTACAGGTCTCGGTGAAAGAGGAAAAAGTCAGTTTTACTGTAACTAGCTTGGGTGTTGTGTGCGACAACGAACTCATTTGGGGGGCTAGTGCGAAAATTTTGGAGCAACTTTGGTGGTTATTAAAGTAATTGTTTGGGGGTAGGTTTGTAACCGTAGACTATGTATTGGGCCCCTAATGGAATCCACGAAAGAAGGCGTTCTATTGCTTTTAAAATTTTGTGACGCCAAGGGAAGTAAAGAATTTGTTTACATGAGATCTTGTCTAGACCTGCCTCTCGTAAAAGTTTTTTTGATTCCAAGGTCTGTAATAAAACTGCGTCTTGATCAAATTCACAACGAGAGACAATTAAACGGGTGATAGGATTTAATGGGTTGTGCTCGAAAATTACAATGAGCCCACCATTCACGCAAACTCTAGACATTTCTTGAGCGACCGCGGAGCGTTGCTCAGCGGGAATGTGATGAAAGACGCAACAAGCGAAAACCACATCGAATTTGGCCTCTTCAAAAGGCAGCTTTACGCCGTCGTACTTAAAAAATTCGGCACCACGGACCGTTTCCTTTGCCTTCTCAATTGACTCTGACGCAACATCCACTCCGACAAGACTTTTAAAGTTGCCGATCAATGCGCTTTCCATCAAACCCACGCCGCAACCAACATCCAGTACTCGAAGTTTACTGGTGGCACCAAATTGCTTCAGACAAAGCTGAACTAACTGGTTTGCTTTCTCAGAGAGAAAAACCTCGTGCTTAACAGCGACAACAGGAATAGCCCTTTGAACTTGTTCCGAGTAGTCCTTGGTGTGGTTATCAAAATTCATTTTTTTCCCTTAAAGCCTTTTCCAATAAAAAATATTTCACGGCTATGTTTTCGGGTGCTGTCGGGTCTAAGAAGTCGCACCTGCGAAAAGTTTGTTTTCAGAAGTTTGTTAAACTCCTCGAAAGAATCCCCCATGAACAGTTTGACTACAAAAGTTCCCCCGGTTTTCAGGTGTTTTTCACAAGCGCTAAAGGCCAATGAGGCCAGCTCAAAGGAGAGTGCTACATCTCGATCATGAACGCCACTTGTTTTGGGTGCCATGTCACTCAATACCATATCTACTTTACCGGTTCCTACATGGGGATTCAAATCTACATCTTCAATCGATTGCTGTAAAAAAACTAGCCTAGGATCTTGAATTTGGATGGGGCTAATATCAATAGCAATTACTTTTCCATCTGATTTTGAAAGCTTTTGCAGGCAGTACTGGCTCCAGGAACCGGGAGCTGCGCCTAGGTCCAGAACAATTTTGACACCTGAGAAAATTCTCTCGCGTTTGTCGATCTCCTCAAGTTTATAAATGGACCGGGCTTCGTAATTTTCTTTTCGAGCTTTTTTTGTATAAGGGTCATCGTTCCAATTTCTCATGAGAGATTCGCTTTCTTAAAGTTTTTTTGAATTTCTTTAATGTTACCACCTGACATGGATAAGTGGCAGAGTGCAAAATCATATCTTATAGGATCCTCGGCCGAAATTGTTCGGAGTCTCTGAGTTGCAGCTTCTACAGCATTCCAATTTGCAGTTTCCTTTTGAATCCATCTCAATTTTTTTAGGGTCTGAATTAAGTGGGTATCTAAAGGTAACATCAATTCGCGAGGTGAAATCCCCTTCCAGATGCCTAGATCTATGCCATCGTTAGGTCGAACTACCCAACGTAAAAACATATTGAGTCGTTTGCAGGCGCTACCTTGGTCGGGGTTAGAAAGTAAATATTTTAAGTTTCGGGTACGTTTTTTTGAATCAGCCAACAGGTGTTCGGGGAGCTTCTCCGACCAGATACCCGCGACAAACCTAGAAAGCTTTACTTTCATGTTGCTATCAGCGGTGCCAGAGACTTTCAGAAAAAAATTCTCTAAAGTGCCCTCACGCAACAAAATAGTTCTCAACCAGTGCGCGAGAATTTCGATGTCTTTACCTGTTGTAAATCGATGTTTAAACGAGGGCCAAAGGCCAAGTGGTTTTTCTGAGATTAAATAGCTGTAGGGTGATGGGCCTAAGGGAGTTAATAATTTTTCACCACTCTGGAGAATGGTCCTTACGTTACCATAGGAAATAAGCGCTACCAAAAAAGCGACAATTTCGCGATCTTTGTTGTCTTTGTAGGGATAGACTAATGATATGGGGTCTAATTTTCGCTCCCGTTCGAGGTGGTAATCCTTAAATGCAGCTTCAAATGATAGCCGTATACTTTCATCGAGGGGTTTAGCCATAGCGACATACCTATAGCCGAATTCTTTTCAAAAATCTGTATGAAAAGGTTGGAAGTCGATTTTGTTTCCGTGGTGAGTTCGTTATAATTCAGCCTAATGCTTAGGAGAGATAGTTATGAGCCCATTGGTATTAGCCATTGATCAAGGTACGACTGGAACAACCGCCCTTATTTTCGATGAGAATTTAAACGTTTTAGCAAAAACAAACCACGAATTCCCACAGCATTTTCCTGAGCCCTCCTGGGTTGAGCATGACCTCGAAGAAATATGGAGTTCAGTTGTTAAAGCAGTGTCCGATGTTTTGCAGATAGCCAACATAAACGGAAAAGATATTTCTGCTATCGGAATTACGAACCAGAGAGAAACTACCTGTTTGTGGCATCATGGTCCCGACGCTAAGCCACTTCACCGAGCCATAGTGTGGCAAGATAGAAGAACCCATCAAGCTTGTCAGAAGCTCAAAAAACAGGGCCTTGAAAAACTTATACACAGGAAAACTGGGTTAGTACTAGATCCCTATTTTAGTGGAACTAAGCTGCAATGGCTATTGACGAACATTCCTCAAGCTAAAGCTTGGGCTAAAGCCGGACAAATTGCATTTGGGACAATTGAAACTTATCTGCTCTATCGAATGACAGGAGGAACTCACAAAACGGAAGCCTCTAATGCGAGTAGAACGCTGCTCATGGATATTAAAAGCTGCAAATGGGATAAAGATCTTCTTAAGCTTTTCCAAATTCCTGACCCCATTTTGCCAGAAATTTGTGATAACGATGTTGAATTTGGAAGGACCAAAGGTTTTCCGGGTCTGCCAGATGGTGTGCCCATCACTGGAATGATTGGGGATCAACAATCTGCGCTTTTTGGTCAGGGCTGTTTCTCCAAAGGCACTGCCAAGTGCACTTATGGAACGGGAGCTTTTGCTCTAGTAAATACTGGAACCACACCTATTTTTTCCAAACATAAACTCTTAACTACGGTTGGATGGAGAATAGGTAAAAAAACTACTTATGGGATTGAGGGGAGTGCTTTTATAACTGGTGCTGCCGTCCAGTGGCTTCGAGATGGTTTGGAGCTTTTCGATGAAGCTAGCCAAGTTGAAGCCCTAGCTTCTTCTGTGTCGGATTCGGACGGTGTTGTTTTTGTTCCTGCTCTCTCTGGTATGGGGGCCCCTCATTGGTTGCCTACGGCGACAGGTCTTATGACTGGTCTTAGTCGGAGGACAACCAAAGCACATGTAGCGAGAGCAACTTTGGAAGGAGTTTCCTTTCAAGTTAGAGAACTTCTAGAAGCGATGGCCAAAGATTTTGGAAAAAAAATTAAGCTGTGCAAAGTTGACGGGGGTGGCGCTGCTAACGATCTAATGATGCAATTCCAAGCCGATCTATTGGGATATCAGTTGGTTCGTTCGGAGATTTTGGAAACCACGGCTTTGGGAGCCGGATTACAAGCAGGGCTTTCAATCGGTATTTGGAAGAGTTTAGAAGATATTGAAAAAAGATGGCACGCAGATAAAGTTTACAAGCCGAAAATGTCTTCAAAATTACGAAAACAGGAAATCGCACGTTGGGATAAAGCGATGAAAGCTGTCACTTTGCTTTCAAAATAATTACAGCTTATCAGCAAGTTCTTGAACGTGGTCGATAGGAATGAGTTCAAGACTTTTACAATCTGATATTTCTTTGGCTGTCTTCCTCGGCACAAAAGCTCTTTTGAGCCCAATTCTCTCAGCTTCTTTGAGTCGAATACCCGCTTTTGGTATGCTTCTGACTTCGCCACCTAGGCCCATTTCGCCGAAAAAAACGGTCCCTGCTGGAACGGCTCGACCGGTGTAGCTTGAGATCAGAGCTGCCGCAACTCCGAGATCGATAGCGGTTTCAGTAACTCTCAAACCTCCAGCTAGGTTTACATAGACATCCTGATCAAAAAGTCTAAAGCCCCCACGTTTCTCTAAGATTGCCACTAACAATGCGACTCGGTTCGGATCTAAGCCCAAAGCCGTCCTGCGAGGCATAGCTAGCGCGCTTCCTGAAACGAGGGCTTGAACTTCGACGAGAATGGGGCGAGTTCCCTCGACACTCGCGACGATGACCGATCCCGGGACCGTGTCCGGACGTTCTGATAAAAAAAGCTCTGAAGGATTTGTTACTTGCTTTAACCCCTTGCTAGCAATTTCAAAAACCCCAATCTCGTTAGTTGATCCAAATCTATTTTTAATGGATCTGAGCAATCGAAAGGATTGTGAAGATGTGCCTTCGAAGTAGAGAACCACATCCACCATGTGCTCTAACACTTTGGGGCCAGCGATGGCCCCCTCTTTTGTTACGTGACCTACAAGAAAAGTTGCTAGGTTTCTAGATTTCGCAATTGAAATAATTTCATAGGCACATTCTCTTAATTGCCCCACACTACCGGGTTGAGAGTCTAGCTGTTCGCTGTAAATCGTTTGAATGGAGTCAATGATAAGTAAATTTGGTGAGACCTTATCAATATGCCCGATTATTTTTTCAAGTGTCGTTTCACAAACTACAAGCAAGTTATTAGTATCAACACCCAGCCGTTGGGAGCGGAGAGCAATTTGAGAAGCAGACTCTTCACCACTCACATAAAGAACTTTTTGTTTAAGACGAGCGTATTGATCGGCGGCTTGTAACAATATGGTCGATTTTCCAACTCCAGGCTCTCCGCCTAGCAAAATTGCACTTCCTGGAACAAGCCCACCTCCCAGAACGTTATCAAGTTCTGAAAGATCAGAGGGAATTCTTGGAAAATCTTCAGCAATGATCTCAGAGATTGCTTGCGGCTGTGAGCTGGTAGTGATTATTGATGCCTTTTTTTTGGAGCTGCCTACGCTGCGTTCCTCAACAACGCTATTCCACTCCCCACACTCTTGGCACTTACCCATCCATTTTGAGTATTGTTGGCCGCACTGCTGACAGACGTAGATAAACTTCTCTTTCATATCGGACTGTTGTGGCCTTTTGATGCATTCAAGTCAAGCTGCTAGGGTTTGCGTTGCGCCATGGAGAAGCCGCTTTGCAATAACTAAGAGAATTGATTTTTTAATCAGATTCTATAAACTAAAAATATAGGGCAAGTTTTCCTCAAAAAGTTTTCGCCCTTCAACTTCAATTCCCAAAAAACAATCCTATGAATGAAATCAAAACGGAGCTTTTTAAGCTCTTGCGTCGTCACGATCTCTTGCGTGCATCTTTATTCGCAGGACAGGTTCAAACTCCTTCTTTTAATACTACGCCCTACGTAGAAAGGCTGCTTGAAATGGCTGCTCGGGTTTGGCATCGTGCTTCGCGATACAAACATGATCCGTTGAAAAAATGCGAAGCTATCAATTATGTACTCTACAAGGTTGAAGGGCTTCAAGGTAAAAGCGAGAAGTATAAGCAGGTTATTGATGACCCGGAGAGGTATTATCTTCATAGAGTTTTGGAGAACAGGATCGGCAGTCCACTCACTCTTACAATGATTTATGCCATCATGGCTGAACAAGTGGGCATTGATTATGAAGTCTTAGCCCTTCCCTCTTATTACTTAGTTAAACTCAAGGGATTGGCTGATGAACTATATATTGATCCATTCGATTCGGGGAAGGTTTTGGGTCAAGAGGAGTTTCAGAAAAAATTTCGCTCCGCTATGAACCGGAATCGAATCTTGTCTACCAATTTGTTCGAGCGGATAAATACCCAACAACTAGTTGCTCGACTTATTCAGCAGTTGAAGCACATCTACATTTTAAAGGGCAATGCTGTTGAAGCCCTTAGGGCAGTCGAAATGTTAACGTGCATTTTTCCAGAGTCTCCAGAGCTTACTCGCGATCGAGGGATTCTTTATTGCGAGATGGAATATTTTACAAAAGCAATGAGCGATTTAAAATCCTATCTAAAAGCAAGACCTACCGCCGATGACGTTAACGAGATAAAAAAGTTAACAACGATGCTTAAAGGATATCGTGAAATCGTGAACTAAAAATTAGTCAACTAAGCTCATTACTTTTTGAGTTATTTGATTTGCTGAAAATCCGTATTTTTCGTAGAGTTCATCAGGCGCTCCCGATTCTCCATAGGTATCTTGGACTCCCAATCGAGTGAGCTTTCCACCCCAACCC
>DDPO01000011.1:69760-88125 GCA_002342225.1 Bdellovibrionaceae bacterium UBA2466
TTTAGTTTTTTTAAGCTTTCTGAAGCTTTTAAGCATTCGTTAACCGTGCTCCCAGTGCCTATAAGAGCAATATCGCTCCCCTCTTTAACAACGATGCCTTTTCCACACTCGAAGTCATTCGGTTTGTGAATGCTTGGTAGTTTTTGTCTGGTTAGTCTCAAATAAACGGGCCCTTCGTGAGTTACCGCCCAACGTACAGCGGCTTTAGTTGTTGCATCGTCAGATGGGTTAATAATTGTCATTCCTGGAAGTCCACGCATAACGTTTACATCTTCGAGTCCCATCTGAGTGTATCCATCATCGCCAATTCCAAGACCGCTATGAGTTCCTACAATTTTGACGTTTGCTTTTGAATAGCCCACCGAGACCCGGATGGTTTCATATCGGCCTGCGACGAAAGCTCCGAAGCTGCAGCAGAAAGGGATCAGTCCACTAAATGAAAGTCCTGCAGCAGTTCCCACCATGTTAGATTCTGCAATTCCCATTTGGAAAAAACGATTAGGAAATTCCTTTGCAAATAAAACGCTTTTTGTACTAACGGAAAGATCAGCATCGAGCACAACAATTTTCGAAAACTCTTTGCCGAGGTCTCTTATTGCTTCTCCGAAGGAATCACGAGTGGCTTTATCTTTCGATATTGTAGGCGCTGTAGGTGCACTCATAGTTTGGCTCCCCCTTTAAGTTCGGTTAAAGCACGATCTAACTGTTCCTTATTGGGAGCAACCCCATGCCAACCGATTGAATTTTCCATGAAGGAGACCCCTTTTCCTTTCACCGTTCGTGCAATGATGAGAGAGGGTTTTTCAGTTTCCTTTCGTGCCTTATCCAAAGCACCGATGATTTGGGAAAAGTTGTGTCCATCAATTTCCTGCACAGCCCAGCGAAAAGCACGCCACTTGTCGGCTAAGGGTTTTAGGTCCATGACTTCATCAACATGTCCATCAATTTGCCCATTGTTGTTGTCGATAAAAACAACAAGATTGTTGAGTTTATATTTGGGAGCAGAAAGAGCAGTTTCCCACACTTGACCCTCTTGAGTTTCGCCATCACCCATGAGGCAAAAAACCTTTGAGTCTTTGTTTTGGATCTTTAATCCCAACGCAATTCCTTGCGCTATTGAAATGCCTTGTCCCAAACTTCCTGTAGAGGCTTCGACGATAGGTAATAAAACTCGATCTGGATGCCCTTGAATTCTCGAGTTGATTCTCCGAAGGGTGGCAAGTTCGCTTTTCGGTATAATCCCCCGTTCCGCTAAAACCGCATAGAGTGCCGGAACCCCATGCCCTTTGGACAGAATAAATCGGTCTCGGTCCTCCCACATCGGTTCACTAGGATTGCTTTTCATTTCATGAAAAAACAAAGCCACAATAATGTCTATGGCTGAGAGAGAGCCTCCAGGATGTCCACTTCCTGCTTTTTCAAGCATTTCAAGGATATCTATCCGGCATTGTTTAGCAATCACTTCAAGCTTTTCTGCAGGTAACTTCTGGGGAGTTTTAGAGTCTAGCATGGGGAGCTTTATAGACTCTAAAACCCTCAGAGGCAACTCTTGGGTTAAATCTTGCGGACTACATTACTTTCAGTTAGAACCACCGCATCATGGCTCGTTTTTTTGGTATTTGTGCAATTATTAATAGCGTTCTTTTTGGAGGCAGTGTTGTTCTTGGCTTCAAGGGTGTTCCGAACCACATGCTATGGGGCTTGGGTACATCCATCTTTGCGGCCCTTCTTCACTGCTTGGTATTTGCGATCTTCACAGGATCTGGAAAGGATACTAGGTTGTTGGTGGAGGACTTGAGTCTCAATCAGGAGTATGTAAAAAGAACAAAAGCCTTCAAGAAAGATGTCTTTCCCCCCGCCCTATATTCTATTTTCTTTTTGTTGATTTTGACGACTTTGGGTGGAGCTGTTTCAAACTCAGGCCAGATTTGGCTTTATTGGTTACATGGTCTTTGGGCGGCATTTACGATTTATTATAACCTTAAAACGTTTTGGCTTGAATATAAGGCTATTGGGGTCAATAGCGATATTTTAAAAGACCTCAATGCTAAAGCAGGGGAAGCTGCAAGCCTCTTAAAACAAGAGCCTACCGAGTTTACGGTGGGTTCGGAACCTCAAAAAGTAGCCGATCTTGACTGGGGAACTCACGTTTACGCTTTTGGTAGGTTTTTAGGTTTTTTGAGTTGGAACACTTGGTTGGTTTACCTGTATTTGAGGTTCATTATGGGAGATATCAGAACCCCTTGGTGGCCTTTTGTGCTCATGAGCGTTGTTTTGTGGTTGGGAGGGTTTTTTCTAAAAACCCGTTATCAGGATTATCGTCCTAAGTTTCACTGATTTTCAGAGTTCACCATTGTTCAACTTGCTTTTTGAGTAGATTTGGTTGGATCTTTTCCAAGCTGCGCTTCAAGACGCCTCATCAGTTTGTCCACAGTAGAGGTTCCTTTTCCTTTTCCTTTTTGGGCTCGCTGATACTCGGCTAGCAATTGGTATAGAAAAAACTCATGGCGCGGTTGGCTTGTCATCGATTTTGATATTCTGATGATAATGTCGTAAGGAACTTTTGATAACCATCGACTGGGAATTTCCCGGTTTTCACTGATTAATCTGCGGATAACTTTGGTCACCGAGTTCGTATTAAGTCTTACAAAGGTGGGAACGAAAAATTTGAAAACCTCATTGAGTTCAGCGTCCGTAGTCAAAGAACATGTTTTTTTAAGACTACTACAAAGCTTGAGCTTTACGAAATCGTTGTAGCGATTCAGTCGCAGTAGCTCGAGCCATGCATGAATTTTATTTTGGTTTGTTCGATGGTTTTTTAGAATAAAATGGTTCCAGTACAGATATTCTGCTCGTGTCTGCAGAAACTTTGGCCACTTGAGAGCAAATCGCAAACAAATAGCCAAGAAGACTCCTGAAGAAAATCCAACGACGTGAGCGATGTGGTCCACACTATCCAATCGGTCGGGAAACAGTTGAGCTGCCGAGAGGACAAGCTCCAACAAAATAACATCAACGAAAAAGAACCAAGATGTTCTCAATGACACAAAACCACGTCTGATGGGTAACCAAAAAAAATACTGTGTCCGAAATCGAAAGTTGAAAACATAGTAGGTTCCCATTAGTGCAAATAGCCCGGCACTAGCTCCAACGTGTGGAATGTAATCGGAGATTTGTTGTGAGTTTAAAATGCTGATCCATAAGCCGAGTGAGCCACCTAAAAGAAAGATAAACATAGCAGTAAGCAGGGGAATAAAGGTCATGCATATGCGGATACCTGCAAAAATCCCGATTGAATTTAATATTAAGTGAGTTGCGGACCCATGAATGAAATTGGCCTTAACAATTCTTTCTATGTCCCAGCTTCCCTTGGCCGGCGCTATTGCTAAAAGTGGGCGAGTCGCAAGATATTGTTCAGTCTGGGAGTCTAAATGCGAGGTTTTGCTGTTCTGTTGCCCAATCTGAGTTTCAACTTTTTCAACGTATGCCATGTCAGCGGATAGGAGATCTTTAGTGAAGTAGAAGGCGAAACAGAGGCAAAGTACCATCATCAAGGATGGCCACAATTTGGGTCTCAAAATACTGGGAACCTCTGGATTCAACGGTACTAACAATATCATCTTACACCGTGAACTTTCTTTACTGAGGTTCTCAGGATTTGATCGTGAAGCGCTCTTTTGTCCCGTCTGAATTGGCTCGAGATATAAATAAGTCCCAAAGACGGAACATTTGTTGCGATAGCTAACAAATACCTATTAAGTGCTTTGAAAGAGCTTAGTTTTTTACCTGTTTCTGAATCTAACACTCGTAAACCAAGCAATAGTTTGCCTGGAGTTCCCCCTGAAGTTGCTGTAGTTACAATCGCATATATGAAAACGAAAACTATTTTTGAGGTTATTTCGAAAATTGCCGCGATTTGATTTGAGTGATCGGATAACCAAACGGTGAGGTTTGGGTCAAGATAGGTAGCCCATGCGCTCGTGGGAGAGTGATTTAGAAAAACTCCAAGAGCTTGGCTGAGGTTTTTCAGGCCCGAAACACCAACATAAATCAGGATGCAGTCTAGTATTAAGGCAGCCAAACGAATTGTGAAATCGGCCTCTGGACAGCCTGCTAGGTGTGCTTCTTCGGCTCGATCGAGTTCATCTGAAACAGAGGAATTCAAATTTGACCGAATTGGCTCCATAGCTTTATGCCGCCTCTCGGAGCTCGGGTGTCTTTATGATGTCTTTATTGAGTTCTTTAAAGATTGCTTGAGTGTCTTCGGATGCCATTTGAAGCTGTTCGACCGTTAGTTCACGATTGAAATTCTGAGAGGTGGTTTTAATTTTGTCAGATCGAAGTAGCCTAAATGCCAGCTCAATTCTTTTTTCCTCAGAAATCCCGAAAAGGAGTTTGAAATTATCATTTTCACTGCTGCCCCAAAAATAAAAAATAATTCCAATTTCGAAGGCACTCGGATGAAAACATTCAAAGTTCCTAGTGAGAGTTAGATATCGAAGGCAATGGAGGGCAGCAAGTCTCGGAAATTTTCCCTGGTGCAACCATTCTGAATATTTTTGTTCGTGCTCAGCAATGTGGTCTTGGGCAGTTTTATTGAAGCTAAAGCTATCTTTTTCTAGCAACGAAGAAATTTTCGCTGGCAGATGGGGCCACATTGATTCAAGTTCACTTTTAACACGTGAAAAGATCGATACTTCACACGCAACGATCTGAAGATGTAACATTATCCGCTTTAGAGCTTCTCTGGTGACGGGGTTGTCTGATTTTTCGGATTCAATATTTAATTTTGCAGAAATGTTTAGGTACTCATCACTAAGTCCAGTTGACTGAGATTTGTTTGTCGAAGGTTTTTCACTGATGTTGTGAAGAGCTGTTTTAGGCTCTTTTTCCAAGTCGACGTCGAGGTGGTGAATAATTTCGGAGAGTTTATCAAGAACGGTCAATGGACTTGTCTTAGCGGTTTCGGTGTGGCTTGTTGCAATTGAACTTTTAATGACTGCATGGGATTCGAGTTCTTTCAGCGTTAAATCACGTAATGCGTCGGGAAAGTCAGAGTATCCTTGGAGCTCTAGTTCAGAAAGCAAAAGGCAATAAATGCTTTTACAGGTGTCATAATTATCGAAATAAGCACTCCCTATTCCAAGAGACTCTTCTAAGATCAAACCTATTTCATCTAAAGTGAGCTCATGAAATCCATTGTTGATTGCAAAAGTATCCGCGATTAAGTCCCCCAGCAGCTCGCGGAAGTTGTCGCTTAAAGGCAAGGAATTTTTGATGGGCTTGGTTTCCGAGCTCATTTATTGCCTCACTCTTAAATCTTTTCGAATTGATTGTTGAAGTTGTCGCTTAATTTGAACCAAGCATTTTTTTAACTCTTCCTCACCCAACCCAGTTTCCATGCTGAGTTGCTTGTTGGGAGTTCCGCTGAGATGTTTTTCAAGCAGATTCCTATTTTCCTCATCCAGCTGAGAGAAGGCCTTTTCAAATGTTCTCCAAACGGCCTCGCCTACTTCTTCTACGATCGCTTTCTCAAGCAGCTCTTCGACATCTCCTACAAAATCAGGGTCATACGGCTTCATTTTCAGTGGCTCCATTGCTAATTGTTGTGGCGCATCATCGCGCCCATTTATTCTATCGGCCGAAATAATGCGGTGCTTAATATAAAAAATGGTTTCGCAAGAAGATACCTGTGATAGACTCAAGGGCTGGTTCAATAAAGTTATGAAATCTCAATTACTTAAGTGCAATTACGCCGTTCTTAAAAAACTCAGTTTAGCGGCCATTTTCGTAGTGTTTGCCTTTTTTGCGGGTTGTTCTAGTCAAGAGGTCAATCGAGAGGATCCTGATAGTCTATTTAATGAAGCGGAGTCTCTTTTTAAAGATGAGAGATATTTGATCGCCATTGAAAAGTATCGCGATATCAAAAATCGGTTTCCCTATAGCTCGCGTGCTGTGGATTCTGAGTTGCGAATTGCCGACACCTATTTTGCGCAAGAGAATTATTTAGAAGCGGAAAGTGCATACGAAATATTCAAAGAACTTCATCCTACACATCCTAGGAGCGATTACGTCCAGTTCAGAATAGGCCTTTCTTATTACAAAGAGATTCCTGATAACAGCGCTAGAGATTTAAGCTCAGCAAATAGAGCTATTGATGCTTTTTCTGTGTTGATCGAAAAATATCCAAAATCCGAGTTTGTTTCCCAAGCTAAAGAATTTAGTATCGAGGCTAGAAAAAAACTTGGTGAACACGAAAGTTATGTAGCTAACTTTTACTTTCAAAGAAGGCATTATTTATCCGCCTCATATCGTTACGCATCGCTTCTGAGAGATTTTCCTAATATGGGATATGATGAAGAAGCACTGTACCGTTTAGGACAATGTTATTATCATATAAAGATGTATGGAAATGCAGCTGATGCTTTAAAGCGTTTGGTAGCGCAATTTCCCCAAAGCGGATTCAGGGCAGATTCAGAAGCGCTAATTGAAGAACTCAAAAAAAAGAATCAGTGAGGGAATAGCTCATGGCTGTGATGCCTAAGAATCAGACAGTCGAGGATTTGTTGCAATTAGCTCGAGAAGACTTGAACCGAAATCAACTCACTTCAGCTGAAAAAAATCTTGAACAAGCGATTTTACTGAACAATCAATCCTCAGAGTCGTTCCAACTACTCGGCAACGTGTACTCCAAGCGAGGAAAGTTTAAAAAAGCTATTTTAGCTTTTAAGAAGGCCTTAATTTTAGATGCGGCAAATACTGAAGCGGCCATAGCCCTGAGTAGCCTACAGAATGACGTTGGCAATTACAAAGACGCTGCCTTGGTATACCAGACTGCGAAGAAGAGGCTCGAGCATACGCAGCCGGGTTTTGATCCTAGGATCAATCAAGGATTGGCTAAATCACATTATAATCTTGGAATGTCATACATGAAGTACGAGCGGTTCTTAGAGGCTCATCATGAATTTTCAAAAGCTTTTAATTTAGAGCCTGAAAATATTGTCAGTGCTATACAGATGGCGAGGTGCCTGTCGAAAACAGGTAATAAAGAAGGTGCACTGAGCTTGTTAAAAAAAGCCATTGAAACTAATCCCAAACACGTTGAAGCAAAAATTCAAATAGGTATTTTATATCACTCCCTGAAAAAACTTCGAGAGGCTTATAGGGAATGGAAAGAGGCTTTGTTATTAGATCCAGCAAATAAATCAGCTCAGATGTATTTAAGTATGTTTGAATATGAAAGCGCTGCTCCGGGCCCAACTACTCTGCATGATATTTCTACCCAATAAAAATAGTAGTGGTAGTACAAGCTATTTCTTTCGGTTAATTTTAATACAGATAATACTTGGGGGCTTCTTGCCCGCTCTTGCCGAAATCTCCATTGATGAGCCACGCTCAAGTACCATAAACTCCTCTGATAGTTTTGAAGAGCCATTTCTTGTTACAAAAACTACCAAGAAGTTTGCGGTCTCTGCGGAACTTATTTATTCCCAAATGAAATCTCGACTTAAGTCAGGGCAGTTAGTCGATATAAAAGATAAGTATGTCTTGCCACCCGATTTTTTTGAGGAGTCTCAGCAAGAGGCCTTGAGAAGGTGTAATCTCGAAAAGTGTTTGATTAAATTAAGTTCCTCAAATGAAATTCCAAACCTTAAAAATGCAAAAAACAAAATAGAGGCCTACCAGGCCATGATCTTAAAGCGTCTCAGAGACTATGCAGATTCAAAGCAACTCATGGGATATGAGGACAGAAAAAGCAATAGTCCCTTCTATCGAAAAATGGTAAATCTGCTTGCTACGCTAGAAAAAAGCCCCTCCACTATGCGGTACTTGAAATCTGACTTTTGGAAAGGCCTTCGAAATCCAGGTCAACCGGTAGATTCTTGGTACAGGCACGAGATGGTAAATATTGCACCCGATCAGATGCAGCCCATACTCCGAGTTTCAGAGGACACCGAGTATTTTGAGGGTGAAAGAAAGTTATTTTTAGAAGTTCACATTTACACCAATCATTATTTCGACTCCTCACTTACTTTGTACGAAATTGTTTCCGACAGGAAAAAGAAATCAGCCAGCGAGGTTATTGTTACGGATATCATGGAAATTGATGAGCTAAAAAAAACGGCGCTGATTCGGGCAATGTTCACTGGGAAAATGGTGAAAGCGGTTACTACCTATCAAACAAATTTTCTTGAAAGTTTAGATTCAAACATCAAAAAGCCTTAGCTCATTTCCTAAACAATCCTTCAATTCCTTTTTTAAATTGCTGTTGGATTGAATTTTCTACTTTGTTTTTGAGATCAGACAGTCCGCGCTTTGCCTGAGTCTCAGCAGCTCTTTTTGTATAATTTGTTAACCGCGACTGAAGGTAAGCCTCATCCACTGTAATGCTCGGGCTGTTAGCAGGCCCCTGAATGATGATTGGAACCGAGGGACGTCCGGAATCATCTCTAATTATATCGAGCGCCGAGCGACTCAAAATGCTTTCTTTGGGTATCCAATTCATTTTTGCGGATATGTTTTTATTCATGTCTACAGTAAGAGATGGCGATGTGAGATCAAAATAAGGGCTCGTCATTTTAATTTGCGAAAACACAGTTTTTCCTTCCCTTATCTCAAATTCGCCAGTGGTTTGCTTGATTGGCTGATTACGAACATTGTTGTTGATTAGATTTGATATGATCGGAACTTTTTTTAAGTTCTCAAGTGGCTTTTCAATCAGGTTGATTGTGTTGAATTCGCCATCCGTGAGCGTAAAACGCCCCTTTCCCACAAGTGTTTTTTGAACTCCTTCAGGCTTAAAACCACGGAAGTCACTTGAAAATTCAGAGTCAATTTTCCCTTTTACCAATCCGGCAGATTTAGGTGACATGAATTCAATCGCTTTGTCAGCAGCTAAGTGTCTGACGGTGATTTGGTTTGAGCAGCGGGAATCTGATAGTCCGCCCTTACACTGCATTTTCATGCCAAGTGTGCCGTTGAATACTTTGAGTTCAACCGCATCCATTTTTAATTCGGTCATTCCGGAGGCGTTCGCAGTTGAACTTAAGTGTCCGCGAATGTTGCGCATTTCTAAGGGGTTTTGATTGGGTTCTGCGGCCCAATTTATATCTGCCTTAGAAAGAGATGCATCTAGCTTAACAGTAGGAGCGGTTTCTTTTGAAAGTAGCGGGCCAGTGATGGTGGTTGTGCTTGAGAGTTCGCCGGTCAGAATTCTTAACGAAGAGTCTTTCATCATGGGGCTAAGTGCGACTAGGTCTTTGATAGCTACGTTTCCAAATCGAAGCTTCAATTGAGCTTTGGGGTCGGTTAAATCGGTAATTTTACCTTCAATTGAGCCATGGAGGGGGCCCAGAACAAAAGCGCCATTTTTTATTTGGGCATCTTGAGCATTACTTTTGATATTCAACTTTGCTGACATGGGTGTGCCAGCAGTTTTTGAAAAAACATCAGAATAGACGATTTGATTGTCTGAGAGATTCAGAGCCGTATCGGTGAGTAGGGTTTTCAGGGCTCCTTGAGAGATCGATATTCGAGTTTCGGAATCGACTCGGGCTATTCCCGAAATGCTAAGGTCATTTTTGCCCAGCCAGTCCTTCAGAATAGGCACTTCAACATCTTTTGCTTTCATTGAGAGATCGATAGTTGCTTGTTTCCAGTTGTCGATAGTTCCCGAGTATGAAATATCTCCTTCAAAGTATCCGGCGGTTCGCACATTCGTAAGCGAGGGGATAAACTGTTCCCAACCCTTAAGTGATGTTTTTGCAATCGAGGTATCAATTTTCGTTGAAAGCTTGGGTCCGTTCAGAACGCTTCCTTTAAAAGTTGCCATTAGGTTATTAAAGTTGATTTTGCCATTTTGAATCAGGAACTGGTCATTTTTTCCTGTTATCGAAAAATGACCATTAAGTGGTGTTTTTCTAGGTTTTCTAAATTTTTTCTCAACCGTTAAAGATGAGTCGTCCAAATTGATGTCCAGGTCTGCGTCGATAACTAAGGACTCTTTTTTCGAAAAATTTGAGGATAGATTAAGATTTATTTTCCCCTCAACATCATCTCTTTCGGTAGTGATTGATACTTTCTCGGCCCGTAATTCGCCATCACTATAAATAGAGTTGGGGTCGGAGCCGAGTCCTTGAGATGATAAGCGAAAGTAAACTGAACCCTCGGCCGATTTTAATCCTTTCACCGCAGCAGCAAATGGGCTCAGTTCAGTGGGTCTAAAGCTAATGGTGGGCATTTCGAGGTCCAGAGCCCACTTCTGATTTTTTAAATCATATTTTCCTGAGGCCTGAATTTTAAAAGGACCAACAGCAACAGTTGTTTTACTCATGCTTGCTTGGTGCGGTTGTAGAGCAATCAACCCATCGGTTGTAATTGTGGGTACGATCGACAGTTTGGGCTCAGCCCATTCGGTCACTTCGACATGTTGAAGCAGGGTCCAGTTTGCTCCTTCGGACCAACTTAGAGATAAATCTTTAGTGGTTACAGAACCACTGGCTTTTTTTAATCCCCATGGAAGGGCTTCCAAATCGGTAACTGAAATTTTGATAGGACAAACTATCAAAACAGCTGCTAACCAACTGGGAGGAGGTTGGGCTGTGGAAGGGTCTGCTACCTCTTGATCTGTTTCAATCGTATCGTAATTCGTAGATTTTAAAATAACTGGATGATGCAAAAGTAAAGTCAGAGACAAAGGGGGAAAACTTGGTTTCCAAGAGGTCTGTAATTTTAAAGAGTCTATATGGGCTGAGAGCCCAAGGGTTTTTCCTGAGATTTTTAGGTTTTTCAAATCTATGATAGCCCCTTGTGGGGGTACAACTTGCTGAAAAGAAATGCTGACGCCTTTCGCGCGAGCAGCTTTCATGGTCAGCTCAAGTAGTTGTGGCAATCGATTCTTTAACTGCCAATAACCGATAGTCGACAAAGTTGTTATGACTAGTGCTACAACAGAGCAAATGATGAGCATTTTTTTCTTCATAATGACACCCCGAAAAACCCGATCCATTTCTAGTCAAATCATGTTCAAGTAAGTTAGACTTGATTCATGTTAAATCGGGTTAAGTTTCTCCTCGGCTCCCTTTGTTTGTTGCTCGGCTTGTATTCCCATGGCATTCCAAAACCTAAAAAAGAGATAAAAAAGATTCTACCCGTTGTGCCCGTTTCTGCCCCTCAGGTAGCGAAAAAAAAACTAAATGCACAATTTGGATTTAATCTCCTGACAGAGACCGCAATTATAACAGGTTTTCAGATGGGTTGGTTAGTGGCGCCGAAATCAGAGTTTTATCTCGGGCCAGAGTTAAATTTTATGTTGTTTTCACCGGGTTCTGTTTTGAATGTTCTTCTTGGGGGGTGGTTTGAAAACCATTGGTTTAGAAACTCCAGAAAATCGATTGATCTAGGGTTGGTTCTGGGTTGTGGATTTGCTGCTCAACAACCCCAAATAAAAACAACAAATTTAGTAGCTTTGATTGATGTTGCTTACAGTCAAATAGTGGACGATTCGTTGTCTCTCAGGTGGCAAATACGACCAGGTCTAATCGACCGAAAAATTCTTGTCGCACTTAACTTTAACGCGCAGTTTGCCTTTCCGTAGCGCGTCAATCCTGGGTTTGAAAGGTTTCGTGATATTTCACATTTCTTATTGGTCTCTTGACGATTTGTTGTTTGCCGAGCACAAAGAGTGAGTCCCTGTGAACGGAAATTTAAGGAGGGTCTGTGCTTAGTAATATTAGAGGTTTGACATTCGATGATGTGATTTTAGTTCCTGGTTATAACGGAATTAAATCTCGTCAAAACGTGACCACTTCAGTTGAATTGTTCGGGCGAACTTTTGGAATTCCACTCATTAGCTCTAACATGGATACTATTACTGAACATCAGATGGCCGATGCTATGACCGATTTAGGGGGAATGGCCATACTTCATAGATTTGTGTCTATCGAAGATAATGTGAAAATGTTTCAGAAAGTTAAGCACAAGGATAAAGTTGCTGTGTCTATAGGCATTGGCAAGGATGGTCTTGAGCGTGCGGAGGCTCTTATTCAAGCCGGAGCAACGATGATTTGTGTCGACGTAGCTCACGGACATTCAAAGGAAGTTAATCGTTCCATTCGAACTTTGAGAGAGAGTCACGGGAACAACGTTTTAATTATTGCTGGAAATGTTGCGACTTATGCAGGAGCCGATTACTTAGCCGCGGCAGGAGCCGATGTTATAAAAGTGGGAATTGGTTCGGGCTCGGTGTGTACTACCAGAATCAAAACGGGTTTTGGAGTTCCGCAACTTTCTGCGCTCCAAGATTGCCGAAAAGTTGATCGCGTTATTATTTCAGATGGCGGCACTCGATATCCATCCGATGCAGTCAAAGCTCTTGCTGCCGGCGCTGATTTTGTAATGCTGGGAGGAATGTTGTCTGGAACAGATGAGACTCCGGGAACAACGGTTGAGTCTAATGTGGCCGGACAAAAAGTTCTTTTAAAGAGATTTCGAGGCATGGCTTCTAAAGAAGCCCAAGACGACTTCATGGGTGGAATGTCTGATTGGAAAACCGCCGAAGGGGTTTCGCTTGAGGTGGTTTGTAAGGGTCCGGTTAGAAACGTGATACAGGATATAATGGGGGGCATAAGGTCTGGTCTTACTTACTGCGGTGCTCTAACCATCAAAGATCTTCAGAGAAAAGCCCAATTTATGGAAATTACTAACGCAGGGCGAGTTGAAGGAACTCCCCATGCGTTTGGTAGACTCAACGAGCCAAATAAAAAGTAGGGTCAAGCACTGATTTTTCGCATGTTGTGAACTCTAAAAATGGTCTACAATTAAAGTAAGGCCTCGTTTCACATCCATATCTCAAACGCTGATTCACTAAAACAATTTTAATGATTCTGAAACCCACATTCATAAAAGCTCTCTTTGTTTTCCTAGCATTCGCAGGAGTTTCTTTATCCTTTGCAGAAACTTCGACCTCAGGTGGCGGGCGCGGGGGCCCCTTTATTGAATATCACGCCAATCCGCTGAGTCGTTTTGATGCCGGTGTTTCTGGAAGCCCAGTGGTTATTGGTGGTATCGGTTATGCGTGGGTAACTCCTAAGTTTCGTCTCGGAGGCGGCGGAGGTGGTGGTTTTCTGTGGAACGGCTCTGATAATCTATCTTTTGGTTTAGGTTACGGAGGAGTCGTTGGAGAGTACGTGATTGGAAGTTGGTTCAATGCGCGTATGCTGATTGGCGGGGGAGGATACTCCATTTCAAAAGTTACTTTTGAAACTGACAGCAATCGAATTGTTCAAAAAATTAATTCAGGTGGTTTTATAGTATTTCATCCAAGCGTCAATGCTGAGATCAAGATTTATAGCTGGGCTTCATTAGCGTTAACAGCCGGATATTTCCTGCCCAATGTCGGCAAACTCCACAGTTTTACTGCAGGGGTTAATCTGATGTTTGGAACCACTCGTCGATAAAAATTAAAATACTGTAAAAATACCTGTCAAACCTGAGAAGGCAGACCAAAATCTGTGAATCGCCTCTTCTGTGTAAAGACTTTGCGGGCTTGCGATATGATACATCAGTTCCCCAGATTTTGGGTTGTGTTCCATGCCTGCACAGTGTCCTAATTCATGCCATACAACGGGCTCTAAATAAGAGCTGTAGTCAGATTGAAAAATTAAATTGTTTAGTTCAACTTTGCATGAGGAATCATCAAATGTGGCGAGCCCTGCTTTTGAGGAGGTTGCTTCTGAATTTCCGAGTTTTCCAATGCTAATTTGAAATTGGGAGACTCTTTCATCAAAAAAGAAAACTTCGCTTCCAAAAGAGTCGGAAAACTTATTTAAACTTTCCCTTACTGAATTTATTTCGCTTTGTGTAAGCCCCTCAAACCTAACTGTCGCGGGCCAGGGGGCAGAGGCTTGCTTTTTTCCACAACCAGAGATCAAAACTAAGCTCAAGATAAGAAAACCTATTTTTAGTTTTGACACGCTCAACTCCAACATATCATCGCTTGCAATTGCCTGTGCGATGGCCCACCCTGCTGGGCCCCTAAGGTTCAATTTGTGGGCCATTGGTTTGAATACCGAATGAATGCAAGGGTGATATAATGATTTAGCTGTGAAGATTCTATTTTTAAGTTCAAGCCTTGCCGCCAAATTTGGAGGAGCCGCTATTTCAGAAAGCTCCCTGTGCGGAAAATTGTCCCTCCATCACGAGCTTGTGGTGTTATCGCGTTCAGCAAGAGCTGATTTGGATTTTGCTAAAAAACAGAGGATAAAAAACGTTGTTTGCTTTAAACCTACGGACCTCATCAGAGCTTTTTTTGATTCGGAACATCCTTTGTCTAAGCTCATCCGTTGGGCCGAAGTGTTTCACTTGAACGGCCATTGGTTTTGGGAAAACTATTTTTTTGCTCGGCTTTGTTACCGTTACGGAGTTCCCTATGTTCTCCATCCCAGAGGAATGTTATGGGTGTCTTATCGAAGACCCGTTTTAAAACGGGTGTTTAATATAGTGCTTGGTAATTGGATAGTTTCCCATGCTTCCAAAGTAGTACTTCTTAGTGAATTTGAAAAATCACAACTGGACCGATACCCGGTTGTGAATAAAAAGTTAATTGTGATTCCAAATGGCATTGAGTTGCCAGAATTCAGCACTGATTGTATTGCCGCCCGCAAAAAATACTTTCTGTACTTAGGTCGTCTTGAGCCCCGAAAGAATCTAGAGTTTTTGATCAGAAGTTTTAAAAAGGTCATTGAGAATAATAGCGGTCTTAGTTTGCGATTAATTGGACCCGTGGAACGGCATTATGATCAAGCCTTAAAAAAGCTCATATTCCAATTGGGGTTATCAGATGTAGTCACTATCGAAGACCCAGTATATGGAAAGGAAAAAGCTATTTTGTTAAGCAACGCACTAGCCGTGGTTTACCCAGCAAAAGGAGAGCCGTTTGGCAGAACAGTCTTTGAGGCTTTTGCTGCTGGAACACTCTGTTTAATACCCCAAAACAGCGGGGGGGCAGAGTATGTAAATATATTTGCTCCAGAGATGTTATACCCTGATCAATCAGAAGATATATTAGCTGACAAAATGCTGACTATTAGCATGATGGAACAAGAAGAGAGGAGTCTACTGGTTACTAAAGCTCAAGAGTGGGTAAAAAGAAATTTGGATTGGCAATCGGTGACGGAGAGAGTTTTAGAGGTTTATCGTGTTGTTCTTAAACAGCCTGAAGGAATGAATTTAAAAAACTTATGAAGAATGTAAAGTGTCCTAATTGTAAGAAGTCGGTTGATTGGGCTACGACCTCTACCCGCCCTTTTTGTAGTGAGCAATGTAAAAATCATGACCTAGGAAAGTGGGCTAACGAGGAGTATCGTGTTCCAGTCGAAGAGCAAGATGGTGGTTTGGTTTCTGAATCGGGACAAGAGAACAAAAAAGAACGGAAAGATTAAGCAGCTTTATTTGCAGTCTGGCGTTTGGGGATCACACCCATATAAGCTACAGCAACTTTCTTTGAATACCAAACCGTTAGCCATAAAAAAACCGCACCCACTGCGAAAGAGATCCGAACATTAAAGGCCTTAATGAGGAATCCCTGAAGCAAGGCTGAAATGGGAGCAGAGGACATAAAAAACATTCTCAGAGCAGCATTGATGCCTCCCATTTTTGATTTTGGAATATGGGTTTGTCGTAAAAAGAAGGTTCCCATAGTCACGATTGAACTTCCAATTCTCGATAGTGCAAAAACTACTGCCAAAATATAGGGTTGATTAAAAAATATAATCGATAAAGCACCAGTCGTAGCAAAGAACAAAGCCCCATAAACAAAAGGTCGATAGAAGAAAAGTTTTTGATAGAGCTTTCCAGACCATAGAAAACCCAAGATACCGACGAGCCCAAACATTGAGGCAATAGCTCCATATTCGGTTGAGGAAAGTCTTTTTTCGATTGTGAAATAATAAACAATAGACGGTGTGTTCGGTACGAGAGAGGAGAGATTCCAAACGAACATCATCAAAATGAATGGTTTAAAAAGCGGGGATGTCCAAACATATTTAATGGAGTCGATAAAACTATCGATAACCCCCCCGACTGTCATTTTCCTCGCAGGACTTTTCAAGTCCGAGCCCTCGATAAGTTCATTTAAGTTTTTCAATCGAAGCACAAAAAATAGGGTCGCCAAAAAGCTCAGCATATTCACAATGACACAGCTTCGGATCCCACTTACGCTCATCAAAAGTCCCGCAGTTAAAGGGCCTAAGATTTGGATGAGCCGCTGGGAAGATAGAAACCATGAGTTGGCTTCGTTGAGATCATGTTCTGATACTAATGCTGGAACAAGCTGGAAAGTTGTGACAGTTTCAAAAGTGATCATCAGAGTTTTGGCAGTAAAAATAACCATTAAAATAAGAGCAAATTGACCCGAGCCGTAGCGGTCATAAAGCAGAAGAAACAAAAGACATAGAATCTGTCCAATATCACTCGCCAACATGACCCGTCGTTTATTGAAATTATCAACCGTAAATCCGGTCAGAGGGGCCATCAAAAAAAACGGCAAAGTGAGGGCAATATTGGCCCATGATAAAAGTAGGGGATCGGGGCTTTTTTGGACTATGTAAAGAGGGATGGCGATATCAAATATATTGTTTCCCAAAAGAGAAATAGAGCTTGCAGCCAGAAAATTACGAAAAGTGCCATTTCTGGCTAATAAATTCCCGGATTGATTTGTCATTTTAGATGGTTAGGGGGGTAGTTCCTTAATTATAACTTTAATCTTTGCTTGACACGTAGTGGGTTCGTTGGGGCCTTATAAGAAGCCAATAACGCGCAATCCCCATTTACATCCAAAGGCTATCAGATTAGGGTCGAAACCCATGGGGATGCTTGAATTTCCAATAACTGCCGGCAAATTAGCCGCCTATCTTAACGCGCCGATCCTTGGAGACCCAGAGGCTCTTATTGAGAGGGTGGGTTCCGTTCAAAATTCGAACCAAAGAGGCTTATGTTATTTGGCCGATAAAAAGGCCCAGCATTTTTTGAGTTCATTAGTTCAAGGTTCTGTAGTTTTAACTAAAAAAGATTGGGTTCGAGAAGAGCTTCCAATTACTTACGTTTTAGTTAATGAACCCAAATCTGTTTTCGCACAAATTGCAAAATCTTTTGAACCCAAAAGTCAGTGGATGGGAATTTCTGATAAAGCGGTTATACATCCTGAGGCTGAAGTGAGTTCTTTGGCACATGTTGCACCTTTCGCAGTGATTTGTGAAGGAGCCAAAGTAGGCTCTCATGCTGTGATTTATCCGCACGCTTATGTGGGGCCGGGCGTTCAGATTGGAGAACGGTGTGAAGTTCATTCGCAAGTTGTTTTAGTTGCTAATGTCACTTTGGGAGATCGAGTTCGAGTTTTAGCGGGCAGCGTTTTGGGTTCTGATGGTTTTGGTTTAATCGAGGGAAATTTAGGGCATCAAGAGATACCTCAAGTAGGAACTGTCATTATAGAGAATGATGTTCGAATTGGTGCGAAATGTACTATTGATAGAGGTACTTTAGGTGAAACGCGCATTGGAAGTGGCAGCAAGTTAGATGACCAGGTTCATGTGGGACACAATTGTATTGTAGGCAAGAATGTCATTTTGTGTGCACAAGTAGGATTGGCTGGATCTTCGGTTATTGAGGATGGTGTTGTGTTGGCAGGTCAAGTTGGGGTGGGAGATCATATTCGGATTGGCAAGGGAGCGCGTGTTGGAGGACAAACTGGCGTTACTCAAGACTTGCCCGGCAACGAAACTTATTTTTCCACTCCCGCAGTTCCCCTGAAGCAAGCATTAAGGTCTCATGTTTTGGTAAAAAATCTCTCAGAACTCGTTGGACGGGTACGGGCGCTGGAGAAAAAAATAAATGGAAATGCTGATGGAAAATAATGATCTAATCCACCCCACCGCAATAGTTCATCCCAGTGCTAAACTTGGGAAAGGCACCCGAGTAGGTCCCTACTCTATCGTTGGCGCCGACGTAGTTCTTGGGGAGAACTGTGATATCCAAGAGCATGTTGTTATTCGTGGGCGAACAAAGTTAGGCAATGATTGTAAAGTGTTCCCTTTCGCTGTCTTAGGTGGCGAGCCCCAACATTTGGGATACAAAAACGAACCTACTGAGGTTGTGATAGGTGATCGTGTCGTGTTGAGAGAGTCTGTTACAGTTCACCGAGGAACTGTGGCTGGTGGCGGAATTACTCGAATTGGAAATGATTGTCTAATCATGGCGTATACCCATGTGGGACATGATTGCACTGTTGGAAATAAAGTGATTATTGTAAACTCTGTTCAACTCGCTGGGCATGTTGTGGTTGAGGATTTTGTAACGATCGGTGGCCAATC
>DDPO01000142.1 GCA_002342225.1 Bdellovibrionaceae bacterium UBA2466
AATAATGAGAGCAACTCTGTTCAAGTAAGTTCAAACAAAGAAGGTTCTAACGAAATAGCTTTCACCAACCGAGAAACCCCATCCAAGAAAAGCAACTTCGTAACCAATATTAAAGGTCTGGTTCCTTTTAAAAATAAAAAATAATTGATGAATTCGGAAACTGAACTCAAATATTCCCTATCTCCAAAAGAGTTTAAGTCTTTAAAAAGATTCCTGGCTTCTTATCCTCATTACTCAAAACGACAGATCAACACCTACTTTGATTCCCCTTCTTTAGGTCTCAAGAAAAAAAGAATCGGTTTGCGAATCAGAACTTCGAACCAAGAATCGCCTACTCTTACAGTCAAATTTCCGAAGTTAGGAAAAAAACAAAAGATAGCTGCGCTCAAAGTAAGATACGAATATGAAGAGTATATTTCTCTAAAAGATGCAAAGGCTGTATTAACCGGAACAAAAAACATCCTGTCAATCGAAGCTCTTCCCATTCGAATACTCAAGCGCAAAGCCAGTAAAAGCTGTCTTAAAGAGCTTGGAAAGCTTGGTTCTTTAAAAACCGAACGGACAACCTATAAATACTCAAAGAGTTTTATTCTTGAACTAGACAGATTCACATTTTTTAAAAAAACTTTCTACGAATTGGAATGTGAAACGACTGATCCCAAAACGGCCGATCAGGAAATAAAAAAATTGTTTAAAAACTTAAAAATTAAATATCGACCTCAAAAAGAGTCCAAACTTGCGCGGTTTTTGAAAGAGTGGCAAAAAAAAAGGGCCTGAGACATGGTCTCAAGCCCCTCTAAAGTTTAATTCAGAAGTTAAGCAGCGACTTCATCGCCCTTCTTAGCTTCACCGCCAGGCATAGTAATCGCGAAGAGCTGAACATTCAGTTGAAACACTGCATGTTCAGGATTGTTACTATGCTCTTGAGCTGCCGCTTGAATAAGCTCAGCGATTTTTCCTTTCAGCTCTGCTACTTTTTCCAAAGGCAAACTCACAGTCACACTTTCAAAGTCCTGAGTTTCAGGGCCTTGGGTATAGAGTGATTGAGCGGCCAACTCGGCCATCTGCTCATAGTGAATTTTTTGAGATAAAGCAGCTGTCTCGGCGTCGACTGCCCCACCGGTCTCTTTAGCTTTTAACCATCCCTCTCCTTCAACTTCAATGAAGTTAAGTGCCATTAAAAGCTCAATCGATTTCTTTGCTTCTTCCTCACTGATGTTAGGAACTAAGCTCTTAGCAATAGCTGCGGGATCATTTTTAACTTTCCCTTTTTTGACAGTTTCGCGAATAGCAGAGTGATACCATTCATGATAATAGTCATAAAGCTCTGGAATTAAAGTCTTCACTTTGAAGAGCTCTCTTAAATACATCAATTTAGCTTCATAAACTTTTTGTTTGGTTGGGCTCTCACATTGATTGCACTCAACCATGTATCTAAAGAATTCTGTCTCGTGGCTATCAAGTCGAAGTCCTTTGGCAAACTTGCCAATGGCTTCTGCACTTAAATTTCGTTTTCCATCCATCACAAGTTTTAAATAGTTAGGTGATCCAAATCCAGCTTGCTTCGAAAAGTTTCGAAAGCTAAACATAGGATCAGTCTCTTTAAGTTGCTTGTACCGGTCTTTTAAAAACTCGCGGTAATCCCCAAAGTTATAAATGTTTGATGGTGTGTTCACAGTTTCCCCCTTAAAATAAAATCGTAAGGTTCATTCCCCGTTTTGATTTTTTAAAGTTGCAACGCCGGGGCCAGAGTCTTCTGTTTGTCCACACACCATTTTTCTTTGTATTCTTTGCGACTTATCCCCCTATTTCTCTTTGTTTTAAGTTTGATCACACGTCGAATTCGATGGCTAAGAGCTAACAGCCCTCTTCTAACATCTTGAAATAAATAAGAATAATTTGTATTAACTTTATACAGGTGCAAATTGCATGAATGAACAGAGTCAATTGGATGAGGTTTTAGAGTCGTTAGGTGGTGAAAAACGAATCCGATATACCTTGGACCACTTCAAATTGGCTCTTAATTCGATTGGAAATCCCGAGCAAACTGTCAAAAGTATTCTCATTGGAGGAACCAACGGCAAAGGAACAACCACTTTATTGATTTCTCATGCGCTAAGGGCCCACGGTTTCAAGGTTAGTACGTACCTCTCCCCCCATCTTCAGAGCCCGACTGAAAGAATTTTATTCAATCTGTATCCATTATCAGACAAAGAACTCTTGAAATTAGCTCTCGAATTTAAATCAACTGCCACACAATTTGAGCTGACCTACTTTGAGTTTATGACTCTTCTCTTTTTTGTCCATGCTCAAAGAACTCAAACTGATTACTCAGTTGTCGAAGTGGGCGTAGGTGGCAGGCTTGATTCCACTAACGTTTTCGAGCCTATTGCTTCGGTTTTGACCAACGTATCCTTGGACCATCAAGCTTTATTAGGAAATACCAAAGAGGCTATCCTGAAAGAAAAATTGGGCATCGTCAGGCAGAATGGACGGGTATTCTCTGGGGTAACCGAGCTCAATTTGAAAGATATTATTCGATCTCAATGTCAAAGTATCAAAGCTACTTTTCAATTTTCAGACGAACTTGATGGGAAAAACCTTTCATCGACCTGGGAGGGGCAAGAAACCTTGATCGATGGAAATCCATTTTTCTTAACGAACCCCTCGCCGGGAACACTTGCAAACGCAAAATTGGCTTTTTTGACCCTAAGAAATGTATTCCCCTTTATTCCTGTAACGACCCTTCAAACCGCATTCAAAAACACAAAAACCCCAGGTCGGTTTGAAACTGTTCATTTGAATCCCCGAGTGGTTCTTTCTGGGGACCATAACCCTGCGGGCATTGAGTGCCTAAGACATACATTGCAATCATCCCGATCAGGTAGACTTTTTACGGTTTGCGCTTTCTCTCCTGATAAGCCCTTCAACGAAATGTACAGTGAGTTAAAGTCGTTGTCTGACGAAATTCTACTAACCCAGATTCCTAGATTGAAAGATAAAACCACCGAGAGCTATCGTGAGCTTGGAGAATTTGAAGATAATGCTCAAATCGCTGTCCAGAAAATGCTAAACCAGGCTAAACCAGAGGATACTTTGCTCATCACAGGTTCGCTCTATCTAGTCGGAGAGCTCAGGAAGCTCTGGAAAGAGAAAGTAACGTTTGTTTAGTTCTAGAAGATTGCCGACCCGTTTTTTTTAAGTTACTTATCAAAAGCATGAAAAAGCTGTTACTCATAGTGGCTGTGTACGCTCAAATGGGCTGGGGTTGGGGTGAAGTAGGTCACCACTTGATAGCGCGAACGGCAGTTGAGATCTTAAAAAAACATCCAGCTCTTCAAGGCTTGAGACCAGACCAGTCTGAATCCATCAGTAGTTTTCTAACAGTTTTTAGTGCGAAACAATATCAACAGGGCCACGTTGCAAATATACCTGACACTTTTTGGAGAAACCTCGATGAAGGTATGCATGAAGAGGGTAATTTATTAGGGGCACCTTCCCATTATTTAGACTCAGAGGAACTTTTGACGCCTTTAAGAGCGACAAGTCTCGCCGAAGCTAAAATTCCGTTAACCTACTCTGAGACAAAAACCAAATTCCAGAAAGTATCCAATTTTTTCAAAAACGTTGGAAGTCTTCCTTGGCGTGCCCAACAATTTGCAGATCTTTATTCCAGCGCGCTAAAAAAGCTCCCCAATAATCCTTGCAGTAAAAACAAAAAAGGCGAGCTAGAAACTCGAGTTGCTTTGACGTTTGCTGGTCTCTTGTCCCACTACACGGGGGACGTCAGTATGCCTTATCACACAACGATCGACCACGATGGCATTGCTGTGGGCCAAAAGGGTATTCACAGCTACTTCGAGCAAGATTTGGTGAGTGAATTGGAAATATCCGATTTGTTTCAAAAGGTCTCACGTCGCGCCGATACCCTGCTGTCTTCACGTGAGCTACGAAAAAGTACTCCTAGTATCGAAAACCTAAACGAACAGAGCCGAAGTATTTATCCAGATGCAGATCCTAAACTGAGCACTTCAGCCCTCATGATGATGGTCGCTAATGATAGTTACTCCCTAATTGAGAAACTACGACAGCTTGATTACACCTACTCTATTGCTTCTTTGAATGAAGCGCTGAATATGCCCGAGTGTCAAAATCTTAAAGTCGTGCGAGAGCTAAAAAATCAGTTCGACACGATCGACAAAAACCAACAAACCATTTTTGGTAAAGTTAAGGTTTTAAGTTTTCCGGCAAGTTACGAAGATAAAAAATCAGAGCGGGCCTGCAGGCGAAAGCCAGGAACAAAAGTCAATGAGGATGGCGATCTTTCATCATCAGGTAAAACTGTTGCTGAGTGGCATGAAGAATTGATCATTGAAAGACTTGCCCTCTCTGCAGCGCTAACCGCAGAAATTTGGGTAAGAAATTGGATTACGGTAGGCGCCCCTAACCTATGCAGCTCTTATCTGTACGCTCACAAACCTAGCTTTGTAAGCCCAACCGATCCTCAATGCTTCGGCTATGCTTTAAATGAAAATCCCAAACAGTTTCTAAAAAAAGATGGGAAAACTGCGTTAAATACTTTTAAGAAACGACGCCACACAGCAGATTGCGTCTCTTTTTAGTTCAACAACCCAAAAATAGCTTCTTAAAATCATTCTCCACATTGAATAGCCGAGTTATAATATTGCTTCACCTATTCCAAGAAAGTTGAATCCCATGACTTCATTTAGATTTCTTGTTCTAAGCCTCATTCTATTTATTAGTTTGCGCTGCTCTCACTCCGATGTCGCAGGAAATAGATACCTCAACAACTTAAAATCACAGGAAAACTGCTCACGACAGCTGAGTCAACTTTCTGATAGAAAAGCAAAAGAACTTAAAGAAAGCAGAGTTCTTCCCCCCGCTGAAGTTAAGACTCTAGAGCCCCTCTCTCCTCAAAATTACGACACATTTAGCAAGGAAAAAAAGCTAACTTTAACCACTTACAACGTTCTCAACTTAAAACAGATGGTGGGCCGATTCGAACCAGATATCAACACTGGAGTACGGGTCAAAACAAAACCTGAAAAAGAAAAATCACAAGATCAAATTGAAGGAGTGGCCCAAGCTATCAGGGAACTGAACCCAGATATCCTTGTTCTTCAGGAAGTCGAAGGAGAAGCCTCATTAGGAAACTTTGCCGAACATGATCTTCAGGGTCAGTGGAGGCCACTCATCATTTCAGGGAATGACTCGAGAGGGATTCACATTGGTGTACTTGTTAAGAAAACCATACCTCTGCGTTTTGAATATGAATCTCATCGAGACGAACCCTTTAGCAGCGAAAATCACCCCTCTCTAAAAAAAGTGTTTTCTCGTGACTTTCCTGTTCTTATTGCAAAATCTCCCAAAGGGTCTGAGCCGTTATTTCTGCTCGCAGGAGTTCATGGCAAATCAAAACGTAGTGAAAACAAGCAAGACCCCGAAAGCCGAGAAATTCGAACAGCTCAAGCCGAGAGAATGGTGGAGATCATTCAAGACTATCAACAAAAATATCCGGGGGCTCCTTTCCTCATCATGGGTGATTTTAATGCCGAAGTTCACAGTGAACCTGAGTATGAAGCCCTACGTTCGTTTAAGCTCAAAGATGTCCTCGACCTAACACCGGGGGCTCTGCCGATCGGGGATCCAGGTCGAGTCACTCACACTTTTCATCCTAATGGAGGCTCCACTAAAGCTTCTCAGCTAGATTCTATCCTGATAGCTCCGCCACATGACAATATTGTTCTAAAAGCTGGAGTCTATAGGTACAAAAATCCGGATGGATCTCTAAAACCTATTCCCAAAACCTATGCAGAGAGGGAGCAAAACCCCTCAGACCATTACCCCGTCTCGGCGGAGCTTGACTTACAGAAGATCCTCTCTAGAAACTAAGTTTCTATGTCGAAAGCTTTCACAAAAGAAAATGATGACGCTGAAGATCTGTCGCTCGAAGAGGCTCAAGAAAATCAGCAGGTATCGACCCCTGGCGGAAAAAACTACATCACCCCCCATGGAATTGAACGCCTAAGATCGGAGTGGAAAAAACTAATGGATGTCGACCGTCCAGAAATTGTAAAAGTTATTCAATGGGCTGCCGGCAATGGAGACCGTTCGGAAAATGGCGATTATATTTATGGAAAACGGAAGCTTCGTGAAATCGACCGAAGAATTAGGTTTCTTACAAAACGCATGGAAAATGCCGAAGTCATCGACCCTACCAAGCAAAGTTCGGAAAAAGTTCTTTTTGGGGCTACAGTAACTATTCTCGATGAAGCGGGTCTAGAACGAAAGTATTCCATCGTCGGTATCGACGAGACCGATGGAAAACGCGGCCGAATTAGTTGGATATCGCCTATCGCAAAAGCTCTTCTGCAAAAAAAAGTTGGCGACACTGTCACGGTTCGTCTTCCTAAAGGGGATGAGGACTTTGAGATAGTTAAGGTTGAATATCTTGAAATCGTTGATTGAAACCTACCGAAATTTTTTATCGGCTCGATAAATCGGGTAGAGGCCCATTTGTTTATCCCAACTAGAGTGAAGCTTCTGAAAAAACTCGAGTCTTTTCTCAGGTGAATTTTCAAATTCAGATTCTTCCAATCTTTCTTCAAATGCTTTTTTAACTTCGGGCTTTAAAAGCATCTCTTGTGCAAAAGCTTCGGTAAGATAACTTTCTAAGTACTCTTTCGTTTCAAACCTGGTATTGAAAAAACCCCAAGCTAAAAGGGAATCTGGCGCTAAGGGCTCTAAAAGATTAAAAACAATAAGCCCTTTCGGCTGCCGGCAACTCACAAAAATATCTCCTGGATACACAGTAACTGTCTCTTTTTGCCAATCTCCAGTGACCGTAAGTCCTTGGTGCCCTTCAAAAGATTTATTTGCAAAACTAAATGTATCAGCCCTAAAGGACTCCACCTGCTTAGCTCCGACATCGTCGGTGATCTCTTTGAATTTAATGTTATGAATTTTTAATTTGGGAATCACCGTCGAAGCAAAAGCTTTGGGAATTAAATATCCCTCTGGGATCTTGGCTGAAACTTTGGGGACGACTTCATCATAAAGGGGAATTTTCCAAACCTCAGGCTGATTAGGAAAATAGGTGATTTTCTTAGCTCCTGAGACCTCAGAATCCTCACGCTGGTACTTGTAGCCCAGAAATTCAATTTCTTTATACTTATCGGTATTCTCAAATCGAAGTCCTTCTAATTGACCCACTTGATCAGTAGCTTTCGTATCCAACTGATCCGCCATTTTTCTCCACTCCCTGCCCTTTTGAGCGGTGAGAAGAATAACATCTTCAAGCGTATCTCGAGTGGCTTTGACCCGAGTGGCGTAGTCTTTCCACGAGTGAGTTTCGACTAGGATAGCCAATCTGTTCCTCAGAGCGAGATAACCTTGAGAGTACCGCGGAGGAGCTACGCTCATAGCAATTCCAGATTTTGGGTCATCCTCTTTTCGAAAAGCTGGGTAAAACCCAAGCGGTAAATGGCCTTGTCCTTTGAGCGCATTGAGAGCTCCTTCCTGTAACTCAAGAGCCGCGGCTCGAAGTTCAGAAGCCCCACGAAAAAGTGGCTCCATAATAATGGAAACATCGTGCTGAAACTGAGCTCCATCGGTCACGTGAAGATCTAAGCTCACTAGAGGATCCCACTTATCGATAAACTGCAGAAGGGCTTGCATTTCAGGAGAGTCGGCTTTCATGTAATCTCGGTTGAGATTAAAATTTTGAGCCGTGGTTCTCCACCCCATCTCTTGAGGCCCAATTTGATTAGGGCGATTATTCGCTCCAAACCTTTCGTGTCCATCGACATTAAAGACCGGTACGAAAACTAAGGTTATGTTTTTCAGGGCTTCGTTGAGTTTGGGATTTCCCTCTTTATCTAAAATCTGACGAAGTAGCCAGAAGCCAGCATCTTTGCCGTCGATTTCCCCCGCATGAATTCCCCCTTGAAAAAAGATCACGGGTCGCTTTCGGCGTTTCGCCCAAAAAGCGAGCAATCCTTTTTTGGAATCGGCAACTACCAGAGCCCTCATCTTTCGACCCTCGGGAGTGGTTCCAAAAGTCACACAATCAACTTGACTCGGAAACCTGTTAGCAAAAGCCTTACAAAGTCTTTCAACTTCTACATAGTGGCCAGTTTGTTTCCATTGGGAAAGCTCAGCTAGGGTTTTGAGGGTCTTACTATCAGCAAAAGCCAAATACGACACAAAAGGAAAAAGAAGAAATAGATATTTCATAGATAGCGGCTATTTTTTAACCGCAATTTCCTTTTGGAAAGTCTGTATGCGTTGAACTAGGTTTTCTCTCTGTTTATCGGGCAATGCTTGGACTGCTGATGAACAGCGATTCGCATTAAAGTGAAGAAGGCAATGATAATTAACTTTAGCTTCAAGATCTTCAGTATGAGTTCGAGTGAGAAGAAAAACGGCAAGAGAAGTAAAGACTAAACTCACCGCCCCGGCTGAGACCATTTTCTTCCAAGTATCAATCGATCTTCGGGCCACTCCGAAATGATGAGCTAAAAAGAGAAGAGCTCCACCCGCCGTAATGATCATGACTCTTTTAAAGAGTTCGTTCATTAAAAAATTTGAAAGTCCTGGGGAGAGCTCAATTCTAGCTGATAAAATCGTCGTAAAAACAGCAACTGCAAAAATCATTTTTCCCAACAATAGCAAAGAGCTTAAATCCATGTCCGCGATATGGAGTCCTTCACTTTGGTGAATAGGGAACTGTTTAAATCTCTCTAGAAGGTTATTAAGATCATGGCAAGCCCTACGACGAGTTCGGATTCCTCGAAACCCTGTGGGGGTGATTGGAAGTGTTGGAGGTAACAGAAAAAATGAAAGAGCTCTCAGTTTAAAGCCTACTTGAATCCATGCCGTTAAAACCGTGCGAGAAGCATCGTGTTTGATATCGACGTAAGTCGTGTAGTAATTGGGGTCGTTACCCTTGGTATAAAGGCGTCTATGCGCTTTACAGGCGACCATGTGGTACTTATGTTCGTGCGCCCAATTTTCAAAAGTGAACCAAGATTCCGTGCGGACATCAAACCCGCGGGACCACTGCCCTTCGCGATTGTACCTCTCGGCATCACCCTCTTTGCGCTTTTTCTTTTTTTTCCAAACGGCTGTATTCACAAACACTACACCCTTAGCTTCTGCTGCGGCTTGAAAAAGCAACACTGGTGCCAGGGGGGTGTAGACTGGAGGTGGATGAAAAGGAAGTGGGTGCTTTACGGTTTTCCAAACATATAAATAGGTCTATCCAACGTCGTAAACGAAATTGAAACTGTTCCATCGGTTCGAGGACTTGGATCATTCCAACGCCCCGTCGGTCCGGTTACGCCGGTTTCAAAATCAACAAGCCGTCCGTTGAACTGCTGATAGAAAGCATCAGCAACACGCCAATTTCCTGGCTCATTGGCCATTCCCTTGGGCAACCAATAAACCATGGTATGTTGTTCTGAATCGGAATTCGCTCCTCTAACGGTCTCAACCCTTCGGTTAACTAGTCTAACCTGTTCAGCTACACCACTCTGATGAATAGCCGATGCGAGCATTATATTTCTACCTCTGCAATCGGCTTGACCAATTCCAATGAGGTCGCGCATATGAACGTAAACACCCCCTTGACCGACAAGCATTGCCTCTGCAAAATCGGGTTGCGATTGATTGGTTTTGAGATCGTACCAGGTGTCGTTGGGGAACACCTTCTTGTTGATGATCTGCACCATAGCCTCGACTCTCTTAATCGGAGTGTCCCCAGGGGCTCTACTAATGACATCCAAGTGTGCGCTTACTTTTGGATCCTGAGAATCCATCTGGAGGGAACGGAACCGAGTAGTTGCAATTTCACCTCCTCCTCTACTTGCCGTTGAGTCGAAGGGTCCATTCCGACCATTTATGGCACTTTGCACAGCACTTCCGCCTTGGACAAATCCGATCCTCCCGCTTGGGAAGGTTCCCGAAAGGTCCAAATCAACCGGGGCCAACCCGAGATGTCCCTCTAACCCGGGTTGATCGATAATTCGGCCATACTCATCAAAAGTTCCTCCACCGATCGAGTTAGAGCGTCCCCTTGGGGGTGCAAATCTGGGGTAAAGGGACTCCGGAGCTTCCGGAAGCGGATTGCGCGACATGGCAGCTGTCCTAGGCACCGGTGCAATGACATCTACTTGTGTGGTTCCCGGTGTGGTTCCCGGTGTGGTTCCCGGCGCTCTTCCTGCTCCAACAAGGATGACTTCAGTGGGATAAGCCGCCGCTTGTGTTCGACCGACTGTAATGGTTCCATCGGGTGAAAGCTCAACTCCAGCGGTTTCCCTAGGTGCTCTCAGCCCTTTGAAACCCTTGACTAGATCTTTAATCCCGTACCCTAACTGAGCCACATCAAGACCCAGTTCTATTCCATGCTTCAAAGCCTCGCGTCGGAGCTCAGCCGCAGTCGCTTTGTCGCCACGAGCTTCCGCTGCTTTGGCCTGTGTTGATAATTTCCAAACACCAAACCCATTTTGAACTACCCCGGCGGCTCCTAGCCCCGTGAAAATGACTCCCGCTCCAACTTGGGCATAGTCTGTCGCCTTTTTTGCTAAGGCACCTGCCGCCCCAAAACCAGTCACTGTAGCTCCTGCGACTGCCGTCGCAGCGACTGCATTTGCTCCGCGTTTATAAAGCTCGTCCATCGCTGCACAGGAAAGTGGTTTTCCACTTGCGGTATCAATCGCGACGTTGATAGCAGCGGGGATAGCTTGAAAACCCAATGCAGTCGCCGTGGCATAGCCAAAGGCCCCGGTAGTGCCAGCTCCTCCTGACCCAGCTAACACTCCAGCAAGCAGTCCCGGAGCCGCAAGCCCACCGGTCACTGCAACCGCTCCAATCACTCCCACAGCTGCAGCTGTGGTATACAGAGCTCCGATTTTTTGAGTGAGATCTTGATCGAGGGCTTGAAGTCCGGCGCTGTCCTTAGAAATAGCATTTTGGATACTGGCTCGAATAGACTCAACGACATCAGGTTTAACTCCTAATCTGTCTTTCAATCGATCTAACTGCGCCAACATTCCCTTTAGAGCGCCCTCTCTTCCAATTTCTGGTGGCGTCTTGCCGCCATTGCCCCTTTCATATCCCATCATTTCCCAAAGTCTTCCGGTCATAGCGTTGGAATAGGTGTTAGACTCTTTTGAAGCCTTGAGAAAAGATTCCTTTTCTTCACCAAAACGCTTTAAGGCCTCTTGAATATCTCGGTCCTGGTCCTCTTGTTTCACAATAGTCACAGCTTGTTCACTACCTTTTTTATGCGGAGGCCTTATGACACTTCCCCCTAAAGATAGAGATTCTCTTCTTTTGGGATCCAATAACTTCTCTGCAAAATCTGGAGAAATCAGATTGGCTATCGCCTGTTTCAGTTCTTTATTATCTCCCGAAACTGGGATGGACGGTTTAACTCCTGAGATATCCCAACGCAGCTGTTCCGTATCAAATTTAAACCCAACAGATTTTAATTTTTCAAAATCACCTTTTAAACCTTCGGCCTTTTGGGCTACGGCCGGATCTTTACTTTTTTCCCCTTTGGATAGAGCTGTCAGGGCTTCCGAAAATTTGGTCGTTTCTTTAGAAAGGCCATCCACTATCTGCCCCAAACCAACAACCATAGATGCAACTTCGGCATCCCGTTTATAGCTCCCTCCGCCTGTGTTGTTCTCAATCAGTGTCTCAAGGGACTTTTGAAGATCATTGCTACTTAGGTGTTTTGAGTAGATTTCCACAATCTCTTTTTGAAGTTTTTTCTTTTCTTCTTCCTTCAAATGCCCATAACACCAATCATCTCGGCGCTCGGATGAGTCCACAGCTCTTGGAGCTCTTGGTTTTTCAAAATCAGATTCATGAGAAGAGGTCTCACAATACAGATGAGAGAAAGAAAAAAACTGACAGAAGATAAGTAATTGTGTGATGCGGTACCGGGACATAACTCCTCCCAAGATGCGTTTCAAGGCTGTTTTAGCCTTAAAAGTAGCAAGCCTAAAGCCAAGTGAGCTAAGTGGTTAATCCCCATTCGGTAGTGCATCTAAGCTATTGATTCCTTGAGCGATAAATTCAAATTGTGAAGAGGGGCCGTGTCCAAGTTGAATACATTTCAATACTTCGATGACAGTGGAGGCGTTCTCCACGGAATTTATGTAAGTGGTTGATTATGCATAGTGAGGTAACGGGAGTTGAGATAGCCACAGAGAACACATGGGCTTGAGGGATGGCCGCGGGGTTCACTTTTTGTTGGGAAATGCTCCCCTCGGATTGTTGACGGTTTTTTTGATTCTGCACGGTGACTGGGGTTTGAGTAGAAGCGGTTTGTTGCAGTGAAATTTCAAAAATGCTGAACTTTCAGCTTCCAGATACCTTTCCAACGATTTTAATACCTCTATAAAATACTATTCTGTCCTTCACCAAAGGCCTTTCAAAAAAGTCGTGATAGAACTCCTTCATGAATAACATGAAACATGCAGTGCATTTAGTCCTAAGGGCAAGACTCCCAGTCTTGAGACTCAGAAAAAGCAAAACACTGATTTCCCAACTGCTTTTTGAAACAGCAGAGAAGTTCCAAGTGAAAATTTACAATAATTCCTTAAATAGCAATCACATTCACCTGCTAGTAAAAGCCCCCAATCGAAAAAGCTTTCAGGATTTCTTACGAGTCCTGCCTGGCCAAATTGCCCAAAGAATCACGGGAGCCGTGAGAGGAAAGAAAAATAAATTAAATTTCTGGCTAAGACCTGTTTGGAAAAGAATCGTTCACTGGGGAAGGGATTTTCTAAATCTTCATCAATATATCTTTCAAAACCAGCTTGAGACACTGGGACTTATTCCGTATCAATCTAGGAAAAGAAAACCGCCGCTCGCACCTAAATTACATGACAAGCCGAGTCTCACTTTTTTGTTGAAGAGCACAGGGACAACTCCACTTTTGGCAGGTATGATTAAGGAATGAGTTTATTTATAAGGAAGACTTTTTTTTCAAAATTTCTTTTCAGTTTTTTTATTTTTTCTTCACTGAGTTTCGCCGAAGACACACGCAACACTTTTCTTAGTTGGCTTTCGAAAGAAGACCCCGCACTTAACAAAGAAATCATCGAGGACACCAATCAAAAATTTCGCGCAAAGTACGGGCTTTTTAAAACACGTTTTTCAGATTTTAAAAAAACAGAATGGGACGCGAGTTTCTTAGACCTCGCAGAAGAATCTCTCGAAAAGAAAACAGGAAAAACAATCACCGAACTTTGCAACACGACTAACGCCCAATTAAAATCGGGCATTTCGACATCTATCAGCCGTTTTTCAGATCCGAGTAAATCTCAATTCAGTTCTCTTTTTTCCACTTACTTATCGACCAATTTAGCACTTAGCAAAGCGGGCCGCTCTCTGGGGATTTCAGAGGCCAACGAGGAGATTTGGAAGAACAATGTGAACCGAATTGCTGCAAATGAGAGCATGGGCGGTAACGCGGGCGATGGTGCGGTGGCTGTCAATTTTCTTTTCGATAAAATGGGAAGGATTGTTTTTGTGGGCAACTTCCAAGATGCTTCGGAGGAGATCAAAGCCCAATACGCGTCGAAGAGACTCACCGACGGCACAGTGAGGTACGCTGTGGATAAAAAAGTATGGCAACTTTTCACCCCTAGCAACACTACCCCTGCCCTGAAAGACCAGCTTTCCCGAGACCTTGCTCGTCACAATGGAGCCCCTCCACAAGCTTCAAATGCTTCATTTCAAATCCAATGCAACTTGGCTCTTAGAAAATTGATGGGACGATAAAAATTCCAAGGCTTCGCAAAACCTATTAATTCTAAAGCTTTACACTTTTTATGTAGTAACCTCACCTTGCACGCCCCCCTAAAAGTATTGATATTCCCCGATTAAAAAGGCTATAAATCCTCGGGTTTTAAAGGGGGATGAATGGCTCAATTTTTAAGATGCTTTGAAATCTGTTTCTTAATCACTCTCTCAGTCAGTTTTTTAACTTCATGCCAGAACACTCCTCCACTGGGAATGAACAAGCGAAATCAAGTTCTATTCAAATCCGCCCCTATCACGATGCCCGAACCCAATCACTATCAAGTAAGCTTGCGTTGGGCTCCCGCAGTTTTAAAAGACACTAGAGCTGAAGAAAAAACTTGGATGATCTACAGAGGTTTAGAATCTCAACCTCCTAGTCCATATCTCACTCTTAAAGAAGGACAAACAGAAGCGGTCGACCCAACAGTGACTGCAGGGAAAACCTACACTTATGTCTTGGGATTTTTGGAAGGCTCAGACCTCATCAAAAAAGAGACCACAACATTTACGGTTCCAAAGGACTTAGTTATCACTGAGACTGTCCGAGCTAATAGCCTTACTGAGTACAAACGAATATTTCTTAAAGAAAAGGGCATTATTGAAACCCAAGGAGAGCGACTAGAGCTTTCAGCCGATGAACTTCACTCTTACGGTGGGGTGATCCAAACTTACGGAGAGGAAAACTTAGCACCTCTAGGTCTAGACGGTCGCACTCCAGAGATTTTGGTACTTCAAGTGAAGCGCGCTTTTGGCAACCTCACGATTAAAGCCATAGGGCAGAATGGGGGAAAGGGAGTCACGGGTGAAAAAGGCTCTAAAGGTGCAACTGGCCGCGATGGTGGTACTGCACGATCCCAAAGAAGACTTTTCGGTGGTGGAAGAGATGGAATCGGAGGCGAACAAACCGTCTGTGTCACAGAAGCTGATGAGGCTTACGGAAAACGAGGGGGTCAAGGAAATCAAGGTGGTCTTGGAGGAAAGGGTGGAAACGGGGGAAACAGCCCCAAAGTTTACATCCGAATTGATGAGAGTTCAGAGCTTGAAATCAAGATCGATAAAATCGCAGGTAAAAAAGGCGAAGGGGGAAATGGCGGCCCGGGAGGCGATGGTGGCGATGGAGGAAAACCCGGAACGGGAGATATTGCGGGAGCTTGCCCTGCCCCCAAACAAGGTGAAGTAGGCCCAATCGGACCGGAAGGTCCCACGGGCCCTCTTGGTTTAGATGGCCTTACCAACTCTCCCGAATGCATTAAAACCCCCTCAGGCCAAGAGGGCTCCTGTAGCCAATTCATTGAAAAGAATGGATTTGTACTATAGCCAGCCTACCACTAGACAATTCTCAATTTACTGATTAAGGTCTAGGGCTTGATTGAGAACACTGTGGCTGGGTAGCTCAGTCGGTAGAGCAAGGGAATCATAATCCTTTGGTCGGGGGTTCAAGTCCCTCCCCAGCTATACTCTTTGTCAGACTGTACACTCAACTTCAGACTGACCACGAATTCCAAAGATTAGAAAAACAAAAAAGAACAAAAAGAAATAATAATAGTAATTTGCAAACGCTTGCTTACCCCAAAAAAATACCCATCCGTGAACGACAGCAAGAGCACTAACGAAATCAACGACAGTCAGTTCTTTGATCCGTGAAAACATTAACCCTACAACAAAGAATATGCTCAGCGAGAGGACCGCAACTAATTTGCCAATTTTACTAATAGCAATATTTCTTCCTAGAAATGCAACAATTGAAAACGAGTCAAGCCTCGGTTGCTGGGTTACAATTTGCCTAACTGTGCTAAAGTAAAACTCCTCCGGCCCCCAAATCACAAACGGCGAACACAACAAAATAAATACTAATAATCCTAAACCTAAAACTTTAACAAGCTCAGAATATTGCTGCTTAAAAAAGAACCAACCTACCAACACGGGCAAGATGAGCACCCCGTACTGTTTTAAAGCCAAAATAATTCCAACCAAAATTCCCACTGTAATCCATTGCTGTCTTAACATTTTCCAAACCAACATCGAAGCCACCATTGTCAATAACGGATCTAAAAACCCCTCCTCGACTATGAATAACCCTGTCGGAAAACACAACCAGCAAAGAGAAATCCAAAGTGATATCTCTCGGTCTCGAATGAGATGTCCCGCAATTTTGTAGAGGAATACAGCAGTAAACAAAACTCCTACGACCAATGCAAAGCGAATGTCTCCGGTTAATAGCTTGAAAGGGACAAAAAAATAGAAGAATCCAGGGAAATAAGCCACTGCAGGCTTGTAGTCATAAACACCGTTGTAGATATCGGGGTATGTCTGAGCGTATGGGTTCATCCCCCTAACTAAGTAATCAACTGCAAGATTATTTGTTCTAAAAACATCGATAAATGGGTTAGGGTTTGCGTGAGGAACCAAGAAATAAACTAAGGAAATTGAGAACAGGGAAAAAACTTTAAGGTAGTTTGAAGTCGTTCGATATTTTCCACCTCTAAACTCTAAAAGGCCTGAAATAATTAAACAAAATAAAGTAACCAACAAAAGTTTACTAATGAACCAAAATGCAGGTCCTTCTACCGAATATACCACCCCCGGGCGATGGTACAGCCGAGTGCAGAAAGTAATTGCGCAGCCCACGGCTAACTTTTTTGTAAAATAAGACTCAATCCTGTTGAATCTTGCCCAGCAAAAGTAGACAAAACCTAAAAAGCACACACCAACTAAACCAGCGTCAAAATGGCCACCCGTTTTAGCAATCACGTATGCAAATATTGCAAACAGAAGTGAATCAAAGCGAGTTTTACACCATGTCCCCAGAGCCATTATTTCGTTCTCATCCAAGAGACAAACGACTTAAGACCTTCGTGCAATTGTATCTGAGGTGCATAGCCTAACTTCTGTGCCGCTTTGGTAATATCGGCAAATGTTCTCTCGACATCGCCAGGCTGTTTGTCCTCCCACTTTATTTTAGCTTTTTTGTCCAGAGCCAATTCTAAAGCTTCGACTAAATTCAACAATGAAACTGGCTGAGAACCACCTAAGTTAAATATCTCACAGGTGCCTGCAGGTTGATCCCGAAGCCACGATTCCGCAGCTAAAACACCTCTTACAATATCGTCGCAATAGGTATAGTCACGAGATGTCTTGCCATTACCGAACAGAGTAATGGGCTTTTCATCTTCAATGAGTTTCGCAAATTTATGTATTGCTAAGTCGGGTCGCTGTCTCGGTCCAAAGACGGTAAAAAACCTAAGCATCGCTATTTTCAAACCGTACAAATGGCAATTGGTTGCACAGATAAGCTCAGCACTTCGCTTGGTTGCCGCGTAAGGAGAAATTGGCAAAACGGCCGGCTGATTCTCACTAAAAGGAACTACGGAATCATTCCCATAAACCGATGATGAAGAACCAAAAATAACCGGTAAATTTTTCCTAGCCACAGCCAGGTCTAGCACTCTTAAAGTTCCGGTAACATTTGCTCTGAAATATCCATCAGGGTCTTCCAATGAAGGCCGAACCCCTGCTTTTCCCGCAAGGTGAATCACAGATTCTAACGGGAAAGAATCAAAGCTAGCTGGGGTAATGTCTAGAATATCTGTTTCAATAAACTGAAATGCAGCCTGCCCCTGTCTGGCAACACGAGAAATCTCTCTGAGGTTTTTATCTTTTTTCTCTTTCGAGTAAAACTGATCAAAATTATCAATAACCAGAACGTTTCGCCCTCTTTTTAGCAAAGCTTCACAGACATGAGAACCAATGAACCCCGCTCCACCTGTAACTAACACCCACTTATTATTCTTATCCACCATGCGAAACTCTATGCCTCCTCATCCAGTGGTCTAACACTAGCAAAGCCCAAAGGGTTCGCGAGTGGTCCTCTTTGTTCGAAATGAATCTTTCAAAACAACTCCTGAAACCACTAGGAGCGAGATCTGCAATCTCCCAAACAGGGCTAGATTCAAAAATTTGAACCAGTCTTGATTTCAAAGGCCCCTTCAACCACCTGGCCAGAGGAATTCCAAATCCCTTCTTTTTCCTAAATAAAATAGTATCAGGAACCAGACCTCTAAAACTGGATTTTAATAAAAATTTCGACTCGCCACTCCGTCTTTTCCAATGG
>DDPO01000135.1 GCA_002342225.1 Bdellovibrionaceae bacterium UBA2466
AGATTGAATGGCCTAAAGAAATCGCTCGTCACAACCCCCGTTTTGTAGTTGTCGATGGAGACAGAACTTCTCTAAGCAGATTTCTCCAATCTTTTTTTCCGAATAAATCGCAGTTTGAAAAATAGGCTAGAGACCTGAATGGCTTTCGTTTTTGGAACTAGCTAAAATGATTCAGATCAACATTTTACTTCTGATTTGAAAGCACTCGAATCCCTGCCGGTTGAGGTCTAGGAACTGGGATAACCGAAGTGAGTTCCAGTAGACGAACCTGTTTTTGATTTTCGCGGACCAAAGTGCGAAGTCGGAGCGTTAACATTTGAAATGATTGTGGATCGGTAGGATTAACTAGCGGTCCGTGAGTTACGCAAAGAGCTGAGGCTAAAGTTACCCCATCGTCAGCCTGTTCCGATTTAGTGGGGTCCTCTTCTGCTCCAGAGAATCTTAATACTCTGCCGACTCTGTTTGAGTATCGACTTCGTAGAACGGGCACTTGCCCAGCTGTGCAGGGTGTACATTGAGTGATTGCTACGCGATTTATAGCATCAATAGTCACACCTGCTGGAGCGGGGACACATTCGGTACTCAATGTTTCGGTAAAGTACGTAGCGGGATTTGCTGCGTCGATATAACGATCAATAAAAAGATTTCTAAAAGACAAATTTGAATCCCCGCAGTTCGCCATTGTGAAACTTCCCTGTACCAGAAAACTGCAGTTACGATTCTGAAAAGGGGCATTTAACATGCTTCCACCAGAAAGCGCATATGGATTTCTCGATAGTGCTATGTGCTTTTTAGTACTTTCCATGAATGCTCTCATTCCGGCTTCAGTTTGAGATTTTAAAGCTGAGTTGATTCTTGTGCGTTGTGAACTGTCTAAAAAACGCATGATCGCAAAACCCACCGTTCCGGAAATAACTATTCCAATGGTGAGTTCAATTAACGAAACTCCCCGCTCTGAATTAGGCCATCTCATCATTTTTCCTCGCTTGATTTCTGGGTCTTTTGAAAATTAGCACAGGCAATCGGATCATATTTAGGAAGTTCTAGGACTAACCTATTTTTATCAATTTGAACTGGCAAAGACCTTAAGGTTTGAAGCCCAACACTTGCTTTGTCGATCCCTTCTTCAATTTTGGCTCCTTGAAAATCCCGCTCTCGGGCATAATCTTTGAGCTCTTTTATTTTTTGCTCACCTCGTGGAACATCTTCAAAAAAACTAACTCCTCGTTCATCGAATAAAAGATACTGATAGAAAATAATTCTTTTTTCCTGTCCCAAGTTAGTCTGCTTAGTCAGGTGTTCCGTGAAAATTTCATTGATATCTCGCAACTTTTTATCCTGGCAGGTTTTGTCGAGCGAGCTCGCAGTGCATAAGTAAAAACCATATTGCAAGGGTTTTTCAGTCGTGGATATTTTAAATTCTTGTTGTGCAACACCCGATGTAAATAGCTCTTTGGGGATTTTCCAAGTGAAAGATTCTTTGACTGAACCCATGCCCTCAAGGGTTGCTAGCAGCTGATTTTGAGAGTTTGCTTTAAGTTCCATTTCAATGGCATCGGCATCTCCCGGCGTGCAGTAGGGTTTGATTTTGACTTCGATAGTTAATACGGATTTCTGGCCATCTTTGGGTAGTTCTATACCTCTCAGACCTAAATTTTTTTCCTGAAGTTGCCATTTTGCATATTTGGTAATCTGCTTTTGCTCGAATGTAGAGTTTGAAGAGGGTTTGTCGGTGGGGGCAGGAATAATCACGACGTTTTGTGGTGTGCCCGTGTCGATATTTGAATTGGGTGAGATGTTCTCAACTTTTTGGGACTGGTTTCGTAGAATTAAAAAAATAAGTACTACAAGTGTTCCTGCGAGAAAAAAGATTTGTTTTTTTGAGATCATAGAGTCCCTTGAAAGAACTCTATTTTACCATACTTTTGACGGCTTTTTGAGTGGTGAGATCCCCTGTCGGGATGCCATTTGCAAGCACGATGTGACCCTCTGGAACATCGGTATCGAGCTCAAAATTATAGACATCTTCGGGTTTCTCATACGGTAGTTTTTTGACTGAATGGACTGATTTAGCTTGTTGCTCTCCCATGACCCATTGCCCACTCACTAACTCATCAGCCCGAACCCACCCTTTCTCTGTCAAAAAGGGGTGATCTTCGGTCACTGTGAGTCGATTTTTGCCAATCACTACTTTGTACAGCGATCTTTTTTCAGGTCCTTTGACGATCTTGGAGATTCTTACAGGAATTTTAAAGAGGGGATTAAAAACAAAATCATTTTCTTTTAAGCTAGAGATTTTTCTATCACTTCCATCGGCTATGCGTATTTGGGTTTCGGCAGTGAAGCAGCCATCGGTGCGAGTGAAGGTTCTTAATAAACCGCAGTTAGGCGAAGTGGCGGGGCCTATTTCAACCCAAGTGGGATTCCACCAAAGCTCATTTGGAACTATCTGGTAATTCAATATACAAAACGCATTTCTACCACACGGCTTCCAAATGCCGAACGCAAGAGGAATTCCTTGCGGTTCGCTGCGAGTTAAATAATTGCGCGATCCCTCCGAATAAGTTGTTTCTACTCTTTTAAATTTACGGCCCCAGTTTTGGTAGATTGCTAGCGGGTTGTTGTACTCGCAAACTTCCCCCAGTTGAGTTGAGACGCTCACCGAGCCTCCCGGGCCCGTCACTATAGCTTCAATCGGTTGGGCTGCTACAAGACTTGTTCGCTTGAATCGGGTTGTAGCGATTTTAGAATTAGGACGAAAGTTATTGATAGGAAAAGCGTTGCCACCAACGATTCTAGCTGAAGTGATCTTACTGCTCCCTTGGCAATTTAAAGTAACTGTTGTTGATTGACCCGCCAGAATTTGTGGATTTTCAACGCTTATAACGCAACGAGGTGGTGGGGGCGGATACACCATAAAATCTGCACTGCAATTTTGGCTAGTGCCAGCTCTGGTTAAACCTTTTACTTTTCCTGAGACCGTCCACTTACCATGGGTATCGTCGATATTCCCTGAAGCATCGACCCACAACTGAGGAGGTTGAATGCTATAAAGATTGGATGGCGGAAGAACGACTGCAGTTCCCGTTGGTGGCTGACTCAAATTAAACTTTCCCAAATCAGAAGTTTTAAATCGACCGAGAGAAAAGTTTTGACTTGTCCTAAAACCATCTCCTGATACTTGGGCTAAGCTTGCTGGACTATCGATATAGAGTTCGGCAGTAACACCGCGATTTCCTCCTAATTCGACACAATCTCCCGAACACTCCGGGGTTTCATTGGTCCGACAAACGGTGGTTGTTACTGAATTGTAAACCGTAGAAGTGACCGTTTGGGTCGTGGGCTGTCCTAACTCCTGCAAAAGTTGATCGAAGCTTACTCGATACATTCCTTCTAGTTCATCACGACCCAACGCTTCCTCGCCATGAGAAGCACCCCTGCCTTGTCCTGGATTTGTTGTGTAGATCATTCCTCTTACCATGAAGTATCCTGGGCGAGGACCTAAGTTAACATGCCAGATAGGATTAGTGCTGCGATAAAAAGTGGTTGCTCCTACGCTGACCATCGGCGGGGGACAGCTGCCAACGGCAGGGTAGAGGGGAAGGTAAAGTGCTCCCGCGTTCGGTGTACACCTCAGCACCGTAATTGAATCCACGGGTATATTGGATGTCTGAGTGGATGGGACGCTGGACGTTTGGTTGTAGCAAATTTGACCGCGTGGGGCTATTTTGGTTTTGAGCTGACAGCTGGGATCTGGTGGAGGTGCAATAGGAATTTGTGCCCGTGTCCCGCCGACTGAAACTTCGATAGCTGACATTACAAGTGGCTCAGAAGAGCTTCGAAGAATCTTGTGTATAGTAAAAGGTTTGGAACGGATAGCTCCGGTTGGTATGGATACCGTTCGCCCATCAAGGTAATTGTTGGAATCTGTCCCACTTAAAGTAGAAAGAGCAGGATAACCAATAAAACCCTTTTGTTCTTCGGTCTGATTTCTCTGCTGAGTAGCGCTTGACCACCCAGTAAGATCAGCTCCTTTCTCTAGAGAGCCAAGCTTAGAATCATCCAAATCAAAAGTGGTCACTTTACAGTCTGTGACTTGGGCACGGCCGTCTACTTTATCTATTCTTGCAGGTAGGTTCTGACAGATACCAGCTTCAAATCTTCCTTCGACACTTAAATTTGGTACCAGAGATGTCTGAGCAGTTTTCAATATTGAAAAATAGGGCTTAAAAGCAGGATTGTTAAACTCCGATTCGATGGGATAGTAATCGGGTGCCCACTCAGTCTGTGGATTCCCACTCGAGTCCGCTTTTTTTAATTGGATTTTCCCAGCTAAGATATTCAGAGCTAAAAGCTCGTCAGAAAAACGAGTGGTCTGTTGAGCGACATTGATCGATTGTTTGATATTCTGGGCAATGTACTGAAAAGTAGTAACGACTCCTGCCAGCACGATAGTGCCAACGACCAAATTCATCACTAAAACATTCCCACTTTGGTTCGTTGTTTTTTTCTGCCTACGTTCCATAGAAAACTCTAGTCTCTACAGTTTATCAGGATGAAAAGAGCGTAAACCAGTATTGAAATGTGAAATTAATTTCACAATCTGCGGGGGAGGAGCTTTTTTACTTTCTTAATTAATACAGATACTTAGAACACATAAGTTCCCGACCTCGTGAAGATACCTAAGTCTTCGTCAAATTTCTTGAAGTAAATTTTGTAATTGATCTTAATTTCTCGCTGAGCATCTGCTCGAAACTGATTGCAGGAAATAGCACCGGCAAGAATGCGTTGATTAGAATTTCCATTTCGAGTTCCAAGATCAATGCGAATTTTTGCGAAAGCTCCCATGAGTCCATTGAAACCAGTTCCAGTAACGCTTTGCAATCCCAAGCAGAAACTATAGGTTCCAGCAGATGTATTTGGAACCGAATTGACAGAGTCAGGACAAGTCGCGAAGGCTTGGTTCAATTCTGTTTGATTGGCTCCGGAGTTTGTTGTGTTATTGACCCCCAAAGTAATCCCTAAACCTCCCCGAAAAGAACCGCCTAAAAATTTTGCTGAACCCAGATTCCCGATCGGAAAATCTAAATTATTCAAAGTGCTGGGAGCGCAATTTATTAAAGCACTATTCACTTTTGACCCTAGAGCTTCTAGGAAAGCGCTCTCATAATCAACAAAGCTAATTTTAGCTTCAGTGGTTGTTTTGAATTTAGTCATCGAAAAAAAACCTTTTCCGACACCTACGACTACAATACCCAAGGCAGTAAGGGCCAATGTGCCCATTATGATTTGATTTCCTCGCTGGTTTGCTAGCCTGTTTTTCATCATCGTTTGCATATTTTGGATTATAGCAGAATAGAAAGGCTTCCCCTGACGTAATTTTGTGACTACTATTTTAGACACTGTTTTCATGAAAGGTCTGAAAAGTGGTTTTTTTAGAAAAACATCGTCTTTTTGCTTTGAGCTTGTTGATTTTTTGGGCGCTTTTTTTTCTGGGACATAGTTGGGAACAGGGGCTAAAAATGGATGCCATGGAAAATGCATCCATTGCAAAACACATTTTGTCGGCCGGAGACTGGAAACATTTTCGCTATGATCTTACTTCTTATAAAAACTATTATAATCATCCGCCGTTAGTGATTTGGATTGAGGCTCTCTTTTTTAAGTTTCTTGGTGCTTCAGATACCGTTGCGAGATTGGTTCCAGCTCTTTTTGCGCTGGGAACTTTGGTGGGAGTCGTTGTTTGGGGAAGTCTTTGTGGAACAATCGAATTAGGACTCTTAGCTGGATGGGTTTTGCTCACATCGAATCGGTACGTTAAATTTGCATCAGATGCATTACTTGAGGGACCTCTCTGTTTCTTTCTGGTATGGGGAGTTGTTTTCTTTCTGAAGTCACTTAAAGCTAAAACAAACACAAAGCTCACAATCTTTTCTGCTTGTTTGGGATTGTCATTGGCGGGAGCCTTTTTGAGCAAAAGTGTTTTCTCTGTCGTCTTGCCAGCTTCGATTTTCGGGGGATTGCTTTTCTGTAAGGTGAGTTCTTGGCGAGAGTATTTAAAGATTTTCGTTGTATCGATGTTCATGTTTATTTTTGTTTTAATTATTTGGTTTCTTTTTGGGGATGGGTATAACTTCTTAGTAAATCATTATGCTGCTATTTCTTATCGGGTAGAAAATAGAAACTTTGCTACTTTAACAGCTCCAATACTAAATATTATAACTACCTATTGGCCGTGGTTGCCCCTTTTGTTCTATGGTTTATATAGGTTGTTTCGTTGTGGTGAAAAAAAAGAATTGGGTCTCTGGATTGCGGCTGTGTTTGTTGTGGTTGTGCTTGCAGGCTTTAGTCTTTCGGGGCATTTTTTTGAGCACTATCTCACCATTTTTTATCCTGCTTCGTCAATTCTTGTAGGGTTATCCGTTTGTAGACTCGTCCGTGGTAAGTTTGAAAAACTAGAGCGATTTATCTGGGGAACCGCAATCATTTGCTCTGTGATCTTTGCAACCATTCCTATTCAGCTTAGAAGAAATCGTGCGGAGCCCCTTGCAACCACTCTGAATGAAATGAACGCTGTTTGTAAAGGGCAGTCAGAAATACTTGTGACCCAAGTTGCCATGGATAGATGGTTGGCAACAGCTATTGTTTTATGGAAAACACCCTTTGAAATAAAATCCTTAGATTCCCTCCAAGTCGAGCCCCAGCCTGGGCAGCTGCTAATCGTAGCCAAAAATGAACAACCTTCCCTAGAGCAATGGGAGAGAGTTCCATTGTGCTTGTCTCAATTTAACTTATACCAGTCTAAGCGATACCCCCATTGCAGATGACCTATTTGGGTTTGAAAGCGACAAAAAAAGTCACTCCGTCAAAAAGTTTTCAGCTCTTACAACTTTTAGACAGGTGTAACTTGAATATTCGAGCCTGAGATTTTAATGCGCCCTTTTGCACGGCTTTTGCTGTGCTCTCACCGCGGAGGGAAGGGGACGTGACCAGAAAAGAATTTATTCTGTGGCTGGCGTTTTTTTTTGAGTTAGTCTCGGTGCGGACGTTTGCTTGGCAGCAAACGAGTAG
>DDPO01000067.1:0-2590 GCA_002342225.1 Bdellovibrionaceae bacterium UBA2466
CAATGCCTACGGCAAGACCTACGGCGAACATCGAGAGTTTTTAGAGTTTAATTTGGATCAGCACAAGCAGCTTCAGGACTGGTGTAAAAATTATGGGATTGAGTACTCGACCTCCGTTTGGGATGTTACGAGTGCCAAGGAAATTGGCGTGTTGAATCCCAAGCTGATTAAAATTCCCTCGGCTTCCAATTTGAATAAACCCCTATTAATGGAATTGATTAATAATTACGGGGGTGAGATTCACGTTTCATTAGGCATGACTACCCACGAAGAAGAAGAGTTAATTGTTTCTCTGTTTGAGAGTCACAACAGAGCCAAAGACTTAATCATCTATTCTTGTACCTCAGGTTATCCGGTCTCTTTTGAAGATATCTGTCTTTTTGAAATCAAACGATTAAAGGACAAGTTTGAGAAACGGGTCAAAGGTGTAGCCTTTTCAGGGCATCACTTAGGAATTGCTGCAGATATCGCGGCTGTAACCCTAGGTGTGACCCACATTGAAAGGCACTTTACCTTGGATAGAACTTGGAAAGGGACCGATCACGCGGCCTCACTTGAGCCTGATGGCATGAGAAAACTCTGCAGAGATACGGCTTCAGTCTTTAAAGCTCTTGATTATAAAAAGCAGGAAATTCTGAGCGTAGAGGAAGTTCAACGGAACAAATTGAAACGCAATCAGATTCATTGGCAATGAATCCAAACACCGTAGCATTTATCCCTCTTCGCGGGGGAAGCAAGTCAATCCCCTTAAAAAACATCAAATTGATGGCTGGTAAGCCGCTAGCCTTTTGGACAATTAAAGCGGCTCTGGATTGTCAAACGATAGATCGAGTTGTGGTATCAACCGATTCCGAAACTATTCGACAGGAATTAAGTTTTATTAAGAGCCCCAAGTTAAGTTTTTTTGAGCGATCCCCCGAGACTGCCACCGACACAGCCAGCACTGAAAGCGCTATGTGTGATTATTTTTCGCAAAATAGTTGCGATCAAATTGTCCTCATTCAAGCGACTTCACCGTTGCTAACCAAAGACGATTTGGAGGGTGGACTTAAAGCTCTGAAAACTCAAAATTTTGATTCTGTGTTGTCTTTAGTGCGATTAAAACGATTTCTCTGGTCTGAAAAAAATGGGCAGGCTGAGCCAAGAAATTATTCGTTGTCGATTCGCCCTCGACGTCAGGATTTTGAGGGTGAGCTTTTTGAAAATGGGGCTTTCTATATTACGAGCCATTCTTTGTTTCTAAAGTCCAAATGTCGCCTGAACGGAAAAATCGGCTTTTATGAAATGGATCCCGATTCCTTTGTCGAAATAGATGAGCCCAGTGACTGGTCAATAGTTGAATCTTTGCTTTTAACTAGAAAGAAACATGATGTTTTGAAACCTTTAAAGAGCATAAAAGTTTTTGCGACTGACATTGATGGCTGTTTGACGGACGCCGGAATGTATTATTCGGAAAATGGCGATGAGCTTAAAAAGTTCAACACACGAGATGGGATGGGACTAAAGCTATTGCAGAAGTCTGGGATTAAGGTGGGAGTGATTACAGCCGAAGATCGCGACTTAAATAGGCGGCGGTCTAAAAAATTAAATTTAGATTTTGAATACCACAAAGCAGAGGAAAAACTTCAGATTCTCAGTGAGTTGTGCAAAAAGTACCAAGTGACTCCAGAAGAGATTGCCTATGTGGGCGATGATGTGAACGATATTGGCCTATTAAAGGCAGTTGGTTTTTCAGCGTGTCCTGCAGATGCCTGCCGAGAAGTCAAAGCGGTCGTTCATTTTATAAGCTCTTTGAGCGGTGGCCAGGGTGTAATTCGAGAGTTGTCTAATCTCTACTTTCAATAGCCTAGGTCAGGCCGATTCTTTTTAAAAAAGCATTCTTTGCATAGTGAAGCAAGTAAACAGAGCTTGGTAAAAGACCGAGCTTTTCATGCTTTCTGTAGATGTTCCAAACCCACTTCGCAGCCCGCAGCTTGTTGCTGGATACTGATTTTTCCATCACTCGATAGTGGACTAGGTTTTCTCGTAAGCAGTGGGCTTCAATGCCTTGTTTCAAAATATCGAGCCAGAGGACATAGTCGTCGTAGCCCCATCCCTCTTTGAATTTTATGTCACCTGTCTTTTGTCGGTCTAACATGACCGTAGAAGTTGTAATGCAAGTGTCTTTTAAAAGATCATTGTAAGAAACCTTAGATTGGCAATGGTTGACGAAGTCATAAAGTTCGCCGGTGGGATCCATTCTCTGATAGTCAGTAAAAGTAAATGCGAATTGATTACTTTTCATAAACAAGAGTTGTCTTTCAAGTTTAGAGGTGTTCCAACAATCATCGCTGTCCAGAAAGGCTAAATAACGTCCTTTCGCTCGAGAAACAGAGGCGTTTCTTGCTACTGCTGGGCCGCTATTTTGAGATAAGCGGGAATATTTGATCCTGGGTTCGTTGTTTGCGAGCTTTAGAATAATTTCTTCTAAATTGTCGGGAGAACAGTCATTGGTAATGAGTAGCTCCCATTTAGGGTAGTTCTGAAGAATGACTGAGCGAATAGTCTGCTCAATGTAATTTGCTGAGCCATAGGCAGGCATAATGATTGA
>DDPO01000067.1:2615-10612 GCA_002342225.1 Bdellovibrionaceae bacterium UBA2466
ATTGAAGATAAAGCAAAATGAACACCAACCCAAACTCCACAAAAACAGTTCTTGTAACCGGTGCAAATGGGTTTATTGGGCGGCAACTGATCTCTGATCTCGCTAATCAGATTCCTGGTTTTAGTATTAAAGTTATCTCTCGTAAATCTATACTGAATTTAGATAGTGTTTTAGATTTTGATCGGTTTATTAATAATGATTTCAAACCTTCATTCTTTTCCGATGTCACTCATGTCATTCATTTAGCTGGTGTTGCACATCGTTTTAATAATATAGATTCGACCGAGCTTGAAAGAATTAATGTGGGGTACCTTCAGAAGCTCATGTTTAATTTAAATTTAAATTCGCTAGAAAAACTGATCTTCATGAGTAGTTATTCGGTAAGCTTAATCGAGCAAAGTATTGTGATGGATACAGCCCAATATGCGGTGACTAAGCAAAATGCAGAACTGTTGTTAAAGGACTGGTATCAAAAGACCTCAAAATTATTTGAAGTGATTATTTTACGGCCCACTATGGTCTATGGTCGGGGGGCGCCCGGTAACTTTGAAAGGCTTCAAAAGTTACTGAAGATTCCAATTCCGTTACCTTTTGGCAATCTTGATAGAAGGCGTTCTTTTATTCATGTAAGAAATCTGTCTTCGGCCATGCTCTCTTTGCTTAAAGCACCTCGGCAAGCCGGAATAGCTGTTTGGGAGTTGTCTGACCCATGGTCGGAAACATTTATCGGATTTATTCAGGATTTGAATAAGGCAATTGATGGAAAGGCTATCATTTTTAAATTTCCCATTTGTCTTCTTCGCTATGGTCTTTCTTTGTTGGGTAAAGCAGATTTGTTTCGAAAGTTGACTCTCAGCTTTCACATTGATGTGGGACCATTTATCAAGCAATTCAATTGGAGCAATGTTGTAAGCTTTGAAAGTCGTTTTGATGACCTAGAAGGGGCGAATTGATTTTTATTTAAGGCCTAAAACTATCTTCCAAAATCATCACCTGAAAAACTTTGGGAGAGGTATTGAAACAAAAACCACCCACAACTTTTTTATTAAATTTTTCGGAGTACAATTTTTCGGTGTCTGCCACCCTTTCTAAGCACTCTCCGAGGGTATTATAGGTTTTCGGATCGATTCTTTCGGATATAGGTCTTGATTTGATGATGTCCGGAGTTAAATTGATAACATCGAGTACGTATCCTTCAAAATATTTGCTGCATAAAACTCCAATAGGAGCAATTTGGGCTTTTGAAAGACCTGACTTAATGCGATCAACTTGGGTTGCGCAACTTGCGGGCTCAGTGAAGTTTCCAAATTTCTCAGTGGTCGCCCATAATCGAGCGGAACTGTAAAATCTGATTCTTACTTCCGCTCCAGGTCCTGTTGCAATCACGTGTACCGAGGGGGCAGTAATGCCTCGGGCTTGAATTCCCTCTTGAATTTCTTGTAGGGCCTTTTCCCAACCAATAGTTGGTGTGGTTCCTAATAGAGTCTCGGCTCCAAAGAATAATTTTTGTGAATTCCCAATCGCTTCAATGACGGGATAGTAAGTGTTTTTTCCGACAACGGAAGTTTCAGTTGCACAGAAGGAGATCCAAGGAGAAAGGCCAACCTCTCTGATAAAGACCTCTTTTTCAAAAGCCAAAGATTTTTCACAGTCCTCGAATTTCGAATACACCCCCCGCCATATTACTGAAGAGAAAGAATTGCGATCAATAGTGGCGGGAAGAGCCAATCTCTCCTGCGATATATAAGCAATTTTTACATCACATTCGGTGTCCGAAGTTTTTGTTCCACCCGCGAAGTAGATCTCTACTCCTGCTGCTTGCGAAAAGGCTTGTGCCAATTCTTCGGCAATAGCTTCGCAACGCCTACTATTGGAAGGATAAGCTTTTAGTTCGTGCTCAAATACATCGCTTGCTTGGGCAAAGACCCCTGAAAACAGCAGTATCAAAACTTGGACTTTAAACATAATTCGCTGCCCCCTTTGGAAGCCTCTCAGTAAGGCTTATTTATCCTCGAGTGAGTTTCTGTTTGTACAGGTAGTTAACGATTTTGTCCATGGGGTTATCCCTGGGTATGATCGGGTTGAAAACACATAATATATTATGTATAATAAAATATGTTTTACGGTCTTGTTCGAAGCCAACGGCGCGCTTTAGGACTCACTCAGGCTCAGCTCAGCTCTTTGTCAGGTGTTAGCTTACCCACTGTTCAACTTATTGAATCAGGTCGTGCCAACCCAGAGCTCGCAACGGTTGAGCGATTACTTTCAGTGTTGGGACTTGAAACACAATTTATCCCCAAAAAAGCGGACTGGGATTTTTTGGTGTCCTGTGGGGTTCCGTTAACTGTGCTGCAACAAAACGAGAAAAAGCGAGTTTTGAAAGAGTTTCCTACTAAAAGTCGTTTTGTTGAAGAGATGCGTTTGGCTCTTCTCGAGGTTTGCTCTGCTAAAGACTCGGGAGAAGATAATCGAAAATTAAAAGCTGTTGCTGCTACTCTCATAGCTTTGCAAACCCATTACCCTTCAGTCTATGTAGAGTTTTCGGGCTCCGAAAAAGTAAAAGATCTGATTAAATTAAAGGGACTCGAAAAATTGAGGCGAATAGCTTTGGCCGGATTAATGAAGATGTTATGAAAGTGATTAATTCCAAAATCAGCAAGAAGTTTCTTGAGTTGGTCTCTAAAGAGCTCAGAGGTGATTGGGTTCTTATGGGGGGGGCTGTCATGGTTTTTCTCGGGGTGAATGAGAGAGTGACTGTTGATATTGACTTGGCGGGACCCCAAACGGCTAACCAATCAGACACCATCAAGCTTATGACTATCGCAGAAAAAATTGGCTTGAGTCCCGAAGCTATAAATCAGGCTGGAGCCTTTTTCCTGCACAGAATTCCAAACTGGCAAGAGAATTTAGTGCCACTTTTAAGAACAGATAAATTTTCTCTTTCCCGTCCGAACTCCTTTTTGTTTCTGCAATTAAAAATGGCGCGGCTGTCTGAGTCGGATCTGTCGGATTGTATGAATATGCTGAAATTAGAACCCTTAACAGCCAAGCAAACAAAAAATTTAAAAACTAAGATCATCCGAGTCTCGAAGAACTCAAAAGTGACAAACGAATTTAGAAATAGATGTGCTGAGTTGTTAGAAAAGCTGGAAGAGTTGAATTGAACTGTTTTGGATTGTTCTCAGGAATTGTGGGCTCTGGTGGGCACCAGTATTTATCACAGCACACTGAGCCCTTTGCGCCATGGGAGGGCAGATATCTTTCCAAATTTCTTCTCAATAGGGTCATTTGAAAAACAATAGAAGGAGGCTTTGGGAAAATCTTTCTGGAAATGAGCAAGTCGTCTCAACATATCTTCGCGAACTTGATGGGTGGATTTGATTTCAATGAGTGCCAAAGGCTTACCTGGACGTTCCACGACTACATCTATCTCTGCGTCATCTTCGGTTTGCAAAAAAGTGAGGCGATATTCTCTGTTTAAATAGGATTCCTGTCGATAAAGTTCCAAAACAACGAGGCGCTCGAAAAGCTCCCCGTAGTAACTAGTCGATTTAGCGGCTTTCATTGTCAATTGTCTTGAAAGGGCTCGACTGACACCTAAGTCGAAAAAGTAGAACTTAGGTGATACTTTTATTCGTTTTCTTACCGAAGTGTGAAAACTTTCTAAATAGAAGCCTACTAAAGTGTCTTCTAAAATTTCATAGTAAGATTTGACCGTTTTGGAATCTGTCCCGGTATCTCTAGCGATGTTCAGGTAGTTCACAACTTTTCCATCCGATTGTGCAGCTACTTCAAGGAAACGTCTAAAGGGATCTAGATTTCTAACTAGTTGCTCAAGTTGAATCTCCTCTTTTAAGTAGGTCAAGGCGTAGGATTGAAGAAACTCCATGCGTTCTTCATCATTTTTAAGCGAAAAGATCTTGGGCAAGGTTCCCCAAGCTAGAGCAGAATCTAAATCAAAGGCATCTGCCAGCTCAAGTTGTGTCAGAGGAAAAAGATTTTTAGTGACTCCGCGTCCTGCGAGTAAATTTGCTTTGCCTCGTTTTAATTTCCTAGCGCTGCTGCCAGTGAGGATAAAACGTCTTTTGTTTTTAGCCGTCTCTATCATGTGGTGAACGAGGTCTAAAAGCTTTGGTACTTTTTGAATTTCATCCACCACGATATTGGTAATTTTAGGGCTTAGCGCTTCAATTTCGGCTTGAAAGAGTTCGGGGGATCTTGCGAACCTGTCTTCTTCGCTTGGGATGAGTAGATTAATAAAATGTGTGTCTTTAACTGAAAAACGGTCATTCAAGAGCGTGCTCTTACCAGAACCCCGGGGGCCAAAGAGGAAAAAGCTCTGGGTTTTAGGTAGTTTAATTGTTCTTTGGAACATACCCCAATAATATACCGGAAATTTGGAGTGATGTCTAATTTTCTTCGGATAACCCCAAAATTGATTAATTACCGATCAAGTGTGTTAATTTTTTAATATGGCATAAGTCCCCTCGCTTTCGTTGGGTGGTTATGCCGAAAGTGTAAACTATGTGCTCGGTATGAAGTGTGAAGGATGTCCCCGGAATGTACCTTTTTGGTGGAGGTGGGGGGAATNNAGCGGACAGGGCGGGATTCGAACCCGCGATACGAGCTTGCACTCGTATACCGGTTTAGCAAACCAGCGCCTTCGGCCACTCGGCCACCTCTCCGCAATAAAGAGATGCATAGTTTCTATCATCGAAATCTCGATCCTTCAAACCCGAAACTGAAAGCTCTGATTTACAAATAGAAGTGCATCATGGCCCAAAAAAAGTCGTTGTAATCTGCTGAAACTCTTAAGTTTCTCTGCTTTTGATAGGAGCCCAGAAACTCAAAATGGGGTCTTGGGAAAAACTGAATTCCACCACCAAAACTCTGGCTCAAAGATAAGGAATCTCTAAAATCGCTTTTGATGAGGTCTTGCGCCAAAAAAACATGGAGGCCCTGAACCACTTCATAATCAAACCGGCCGTAATTAGCCCAGCCCCACGTCGGGGTCTCGCCGTCGGGGCGATTGTTTTGGAAATCGACTTCGGCCAGAAGGAAAAGATCTTTTCTAAATCCCAACAAAGCGTAAGGGCCAAAAACGTGCCGAGACGCAGTCGATTTGTCCCCGTAAAAATAGCTCATCCCTGCTTTGTGATTCTCTCCCACGTTGAAACCCGCTCTTGTAGCAACCCCTTTCTCTCGGTCGAGGTCAGAGTTGTCGGGCCTTCCAAAAACACCTGTTAGGAAAAGATCTTTGTCGGCGTCGATCCAAGAAGCTTCAAGGTTGTAAGTCTCTGAACCATAGTTCCAACCCAGACCCTGTTTGGTGCTTACGATGTGATCTGGAAGGTTAATTCCAAAAGCTTTTTGAAATCTTCCAGCACGAAGGTAGATCTCTTCTTGAGGATGATAAATGACATAATGTCTGCGGCTCATGAAGTGATCGATAAATTTAGGAGGGTCTGAGTCGTGACTTTTACCTATCGTCGCTAGAACTGTGAATTCTCCGTTGGAAATGGCCATTTCAGCGTCGGCTTGCATTATGACCCATTTGCCGGATCGATAAGACGGGGTATCAAGTCTAGTTTGAACTGCTCGAAAATCGCCACCTGCGTTGATCCAGTCTGGAAGTTCTACTGTGGACCACAAAAACGCTGATTCATTTTCAGTGGTCCAAGTGCTTAAGACTTCTTGTGAAAGAGCCCTACCATAGGGAGTGATAAGCCCACCTCCATTCGGGCTTACGTGGCAAGTGATGCAGTTGGGATACCCATGACGTATCATCTCCGGAAAGCCCAGAGCAAAATCTCCAGCTATTGTGGAAACGATTAGAACTAAAATATTCAGAGCTCGCTTCAAAGAGAGCCTTCTAGAATAACTTTTACTTCGACCTCTTCGCCCATGACGACTCCCATGTACTTGGGAGTAGAGATTCCAAAGTCGCTCGTTTTAATTTTGAAATCGTGCTCTAAAATAAGTTGAGCCCCCTTTTTCTTGACCAAAACAAAACCGGAAATAGGCTTTTCAACTCCGTGAAGTTTAAGAATGCCTTCGAATGGAATTTTTTCACTAGAAAGATCAGTGGGTAGAGTTAGTTTTTTATAAGTGAAAGAGCTTTCAGGAAATTTTGAGGCCTCCAAGTAGTTTTCTTTCATGTGGCGATCTCGTAGGCTTATTCCAGTCGAAAAAGTATCTAGCCTCAGGATTGAGGACCCCAAGACTTGATTATTCTCGATTTTTATATCCGTTTTAAGAGCTGATGATTCCGCTTGTTTCCCAGAAATTTTGAGAGCACCTGGAGTTGCTAGAGCTAAAAATTCAACTTTACTGGAACTGACTTGGTAGGGTGCAGCTAGTACAAGAGAATGTATTAAACTAAATAAACACAAAATAGAGAGTTTCATTTAAAGGTTCCTTCCAAAAAACGGGTGTACATCATTTCTTTGTTTTTGGTTAAAGTCGACTCAAACTTTTGTGGATGAAAAAGAGTGCTTAAAAGTTCGCAGGACTCAATGATTCGGGGTCCCGGCCTATTAAAAAGTTGGTTTCCATCACAAACAAAAACTTTTCCCTCCCTAAAGGCGCGCAAGCTCGAGATTTGTTTTGAGAGGTGTGAGTTGCGAAGCTCATCTAAGGTTTTACTTATCGGGTAGCCGCAGGGGAATAGGGTTACGATGTCGGGGTCGCAATCCATGACTTCACTCCAACTGATCTCTTTGAATTTCTCAGGGCGAGAAATGATTTGCGGAATTCCCCCCGCTATTTTGATTATTTCAGGGATCCATCCCCCAGCCACCATCAAAGGGTCTAACCACTCAATACAAAGGACTCTCGGATGGGTGGGAATGTCAGTGCCCACTTTGGAATTGATTCTATTAAGTCGAATCCAAAACTCAGTGATAAGGTCTTTGGCTTCGGCTTCTCGATTTGTAGCTTTTCCTATTTTTGTAAAGTCTCGATGTATATCATCGAGAGTGTGAGGACTTAGAGTGCAGATCTCGGTTTTTATTTGAGTCCATTGGCAAAGAGCCTTTTCTAAATCCTGAAAAGAAACTGCACAGACATGGCACTGGTCTTGGGTAATGATGAGATCTGGGCTCAGTTTTCTGAGGTTTTCTACATCGACTTCGTAAATACTTAACCCCTGACTCAATAGATTCTTTAGGTCGTTGTGAATTTCTAAGCTTTTTCGAGTGGGGTCCAGTTTGGGTTTTGTGAGTTTGGGTAGATTTTGAATTGTTGATGGGAAATCACACTCATGGGATACCCCCACAAGGTTTTTCTCCAAGCCTAAACGGCATAGGATTTCAGTAGCACTTGGAAGCAGGGAAACGATTCTTAAGCTATTTGAGCTCTTTAAAGTCATTGCCAGGTTATACCCAGCTAACCTCAGAGTGGCAATTTTCCTCGTTTTAGAGTAAAACGGGCCCATGATTTCGGCTCAAAAAATACAAAGTTTAGTTGAAGCGGCTTTGCCCGGTTCTCATGTACAAGCGGAAGATACTACAGGTACCAATGATCACTTTCAGTTGGTAGTGATCTCGGCTGATTTTGAGGGTAAAGGCATGGTGGAACGTCATCGAATGATTTATGGAATTTTAGGAGCCGCAGTGGGAGGAGCTATTCATGCGCTTTCTCTAAGAACACTCACACCCACTGAGGCGGGAAAACAATCTTAATTTAAGGAGAATAAAATGAACTCAGAAGTACAAAAACGTATTGCCGAAGATGTCAAAAAACACAAAGTCCTTATGTATGTTAAAGGCAACAAAGAGATGCCTATGTGTGGTTTCTCTAAGAGAGTCATGGATATTTTTCTAGATCTCGGCGTTAAGTTTGAAACTCGAGATGTCTTATCTGATCCTGAAATCCGAGAGGGGATTAAACAGTTCACTCAGTGGCCTACTATTCCACAAATTTTCATCAATGGAGAGTTTGTTGGCGGGTGTGATATTGTCACGGATCTTTATGCTAGCGGTGAGTTAAAAAAGATG
>DDPO01000167.1:0-4324 GCA_002342225.1 Bdellovibrionaceae bacterium UBA2466
AGTGGCGGTGGCGACGGTGGCGGCGGTGGCGGTGGCGGTGGCGGTGGTGGCGGGGGTGGCGGTGGTGGGAAAACTCAAAAGTACGATCCTTTAAAAATTTCATCAAATTCATGGCTATTAGGAAATAAAAAAGGCAATTACAGAATATGGCTTAAAGCCGATAAAAATCATTCCCAAGTTATGTTAAGATTTGCTTGGATAGCAGAGGATGGTTCCAAAGAATATATAATACCTTTAAGTGTAAAAAGCGCTGAAGATAAAGATATTAAAATCTCTAAAGAAGGTCTTGTTGGCCCGATCAAAATTGAAGGAAAAGTACCAAATGTTTTTAATGTTAATACCGGATCTGCTCAAAGTACTGGCCTCGCAGTTGGGGCATTCTTGGTTAAAAAAAATGAATAATAATTCAGGAAATCATTTTTACCCTTTTCCAGTTCTGGGAAATAAGAAATCAATAGGGGGCGTGTTTGAATTAGTAAAACCAGCTTTTCAGCAAAGTGGGGGCTCAATTAATATTAGTGGAACATTGAAATGCGATAATATTTCAATTATTGATCTCTGCAAGGCAGGCGATGCGGAAGCATTTGGTCATATAGAATGTATCAAGACAAGCTTTAGGAGTGCATATAAATCCAAAAAATGGTCAAATAATAACGAATCAGAATTTGAATGTTCAATTGATAGTAAACTCCTACGGGGAAATACGGAACTGGGTTTTTTTATTGTCACAACAAAAGAGCTTGAAAACTACTTTCCACAAAAGCTCGATCCATTATATGGAAAAACAAAATTCAATCTTCCTCAAAAAGCAATAATTGCGATTAGTAAGCGTCTCTTCTTAAATATTGACGAAGAGTTTATTCAATCAGCTAGCTCAAGTATCTTTATATTTGATAAGGGCGTTGACACAAAATTAGTTTACTGGGACTTTGACCGTGACGATGGAAAAATAGGCATTATGGTTCCGCAAGAAGAACTTAATACAATCCGTAATTTAAGAACAAACGAGCTGTTTATAAGAACAACTATTGTATCTTATATTTTGCCTGCTTTGGCTCAAGCCCTAAAACTTATCTTTAGCAGCGACGAATATGGCTGGAAAACACCACTAAAAGCCATCCTAGATCGTGACCGTGTCGACATAAACTCCTCAACAGATATTGATGAAACCTATAAAATTGCGCAAATGTTACTAACGAAACGAGATGCTCAAGAAAGTGTATTTGGTGTTATGCTTCAAGAGATATTAAATCCATCTTTATGAAGTCAAAAATTGGTTCAATAACCTTGGAAGGTATGAAACGCATTTATGCGTTCGTAAAAAACGCAGAAACTAAAGAAATTAAAAACGCCTATACTAGTCCTGAACAAATAGTTAAATCATCAGAGATAGTCGAGTTAGATATCGCTACTGAATTACCTGTACTACGATTTAGTCAAAATGAAGGTGAGTACAAAAAAGACGATGAAATAAACACAATCACCTTGCACCAGTCACTTAGTGAATTAACCCCTTCAGAAGCAGCCTCAAGGGGAATCTGGGTATGGTTTACGCATGTCCATTACTGGGATTATATGAGAACAAGATGGCCACTTAATGAAAACACCGAGCGTGTATCAATAGAAAACCATGTCATTACGCATTTTCTTATTAAGGGGCAAAACACCCGAAGTTTTATTCGAAATGGCATTGCAAGGCTTTGGTGGTACGGATATTTGTCTGAACACGATGGAGATTATACAAATACTAGTGTTCTTCTAAGTCAGCTTGATATTGCTTCAACCCTTCTAGAAAGATCTCAAGGTCGGAATAAAACAATCAGAAACATCTTCTTTAAAAAACTGTTAAGGCATAAAGACGTATTTCTAGGCGTAGGAAATGAGGCTCGTCTTCGAGTCCGAGCATTAGCAAAGAAAATTAACTTTTTCGGTTCAATACGTCTTATTGATGCGCTTTCAATTCATGAACTTGAGTCTGAATTTGATAAGATGATTGAAGAAGTTCTTTTAGAGTATCCATGACAAAATCTCGTCTTGAAAGAAAGTTTCAAAAGATACTTCTATACTACAACATTAAGCCACCTTTAAAGGGTTGCGACAAAATGTATGGTCGTCCAGACTTTGTGTTAAAGAAAAAGAAATGTGTGATATTTATTGATGGGGCTTTCTTTCACACTTCCCATGATAATCATAAAAAGTTGGACTCAAAATCACCACTCTTAGCGAGCATAAAAAAGCAAATTATACGTGACAAAGAAATAACTCATCATTATGAAAATCTGGGTTGGCGGATTCTTAGATTTACTGAAGACGACCTGAGGAGTTGCCCAGAATACGTAAAGAATGCATATCTCCTTGCTTTATAAAGTAGATATTTGTTCTAAACGAATCTTATGTAATAGAGGCAACTCAAGACGCAATCTTGCTGCCCAAAGCTCTTGAGGACAAAAACTTCTCATACGAGCCATACGGCATGTAGTCAACGTCGAAACTCTGAGAAGAGGTCTTTGTAATTTTTATTGAGTCTATGCCTTTGTCTTCAAGATCTTTATCAGTCAGCACATGCCCTTCTGGTATCGTTAAGACTTCTCGTAGTAGCCAATTTCCAAGCGCTTTATTAGGATTGCTCATTAACGCTTTGCCACCGTCCTGGCAAATCTTCGCGGGAAGAGGTTTCCCATTCGGGAGATTTAAAACAAATTCGACGTCCCTAGCTGGAAAGAAAGCTGGATAATATTGATGAATCCATTTCGGAATCGGAACGTAAACCTCGTTTATATCTCTTTTCCTGCCTTTTGCATTCCATTGATTGAGTCCGCTCTTTTCGTGGCTGGATAAAGGGAGAAGTAGGAATGAAGACTCTTTTTTGGTAACCAGGCCCTTGAAGTCAGCCTCCTCAAGAAAAACAAGTGGATCCCGAAGAATATCGACTCCTAAAATGAAAACCTTTTCCGCTTTGGGTAAGGAAAATCTTCTCTTAAGCGTACTCTTTGATTCTGAGAATGTATATTCGTGTCTTCCATCATTAAAGGAAATATTCTTAGTTTTGTCAGCGGCAGCAGTAAGTCTAAGTCTTTTGATATCGATAAAATCCATGTCAGTATCAAATACAAGCATTTGACGAGGAGCCTTGGCGACGCATGAAAACGAAAATCTTTCTAAACTATAGAGATTCATAGCGTCGTTAAGACGTTTATTGTATAGCTCTGAAATTATACGTGTCTTTTCGGGTGAGGTCTCCTTCTTGTAGCTAGTAAAATCCTTATTAAACTCAGCAATCTTTTCCATCTGAGTTTTGCCCTTATGGTTAAAAGTCTTCAGGCCTATTCCAAGAGATTCCTGTTGAGCATCGATTGAAATGTCTTCCCTTGTCCTGCTTTTCACTGAAAAAGACTTCGAGAAGACTATTTCGTGAGTTCGGTAGTAAAGATACGGAATCTGGCTGTCCACATTGCTGTCGGTGCATAAGCCCGAAAGCGTCGCGACTCTGCGTAGCAAGTCGAAGTATCGCGACCGGTGTTCTTTTGGTTGTCGATGAAGAAACACGTTAAGAAATCGCCTTCAATATACCTGTAGCTATCTTTTCTACTACTGGGACAGTTACAGAGTTTCCTATTTGTTTATAGAGATGACTTGCTGCTAAATCCTTCGGGAAAATGAGTTCATGATCCTTGAAGCCCTGAAAGCGTGCACACTCCCTTGGAGTAAGCTTTCTAATTCCTTTCTTGTCTAAAACCAGAGGAACATTATGCCCTCCAGTGCCCATATTTGCTGTAAGAGTAGGGCATACATTATTCTTGTTTTCTCGGGCGTAGACTCTTCGCCATTGGTAAACTGTTTCCCTCTTGGTCACGAACTTCTTTAGCTGGGCGTGGCAACTGAACTTCTCGTAATAATAGCTAGAATCTACATTATTTTCGAGCAAATCTCTGACTGATCTTTCTAGCTTAACCGGTCTTGGGAAACCTTCTAAAAAGGCCTCCGTTCTTTTTGTCTGTTTTAAGGAAGCCATCTTGCACTGTTCTGGATTGTTAAAATGTGATTCGTCCTTGAAGCCAATAATAAATACCCGTTCACGATTTTGTGGAATATCTGCATAATCCATTGTGTTAAGGGTCTTTATCACATAAGAGTACCCAGCTTGGTGGATTGTCTTTTTAATCGTTTCGATAGTGTCTCCCTTATTGTGTGTCTGGAGGTTCTTTACATTTTCAAATAGGTAAGCCTGAGGCTGTAGCTTCTTTAAGAAGCTCATAGTCCTGAAGAAATGCAAGCCGCGGAGGTCGTCAAAGCCAAGTCTGTTCCCCGCAATAGAAAAGGCCTG
>DDPO01000167.1:4344-5357 GCA_002342225.1 Bdellovibrionaceae bacterium UBA2466
CCAGGCAAAAGCTTATGCTTGAAGTTAAAGCTGTATGTCTGTTGAGCATGAGGGTCAAATTCGTTGGCCCAAATCATCGTGGCGCCAGCTCTTTCAAAGGCGCGGCAAATTCCACCGATACCCGCATAAAGGCTCGCGACTGTGGGTTTCTTGTGGTGGACGTTCATTATTCAGTATAACCGCTTTAGAGAATAAAGTCTTGGGCTTCTCAGGTTCTTTGTGGCGATTTTGGTCCTTTTTTTATTGTGATGCCATTGAACCCAAGTGAAGGAGTCCTCAAGAGATACAACGGAGCATGAACCTTTGCGTCTACTGTCGCGCCTAAAGAGAGTCAGACCAGGTTTTGGTATAGGTAGTCGCTCAATGGGTTGAGCGCCTTTGACTGATTTTATTGAGGCACTTTTCTGATTTAGAGTTTCGGAGGTTTTTGAATACCGAGTGCAGAAGTTTCTGCATGCAGTGCTGAATTCAATGTGGTTAAGGCTATATCTTTTGGCCGTATCAGCGATTCCCAGGATTTGTTCGATCTCCTTGTTCGAAATCGGAGTTACCCGTCCATTTGAAGCGTTAAACACAACGTACTTAAGGGCGTGCATCTCGTCGGCGAATTCGCGCTTTAGAGAGGCCAAAACTGCGGGCGGAAGCTCGATATCGGCAACCCCCATTCCAAATGATTTCCAGAAGGTGATCTTCATGCCTTGGGGGAGATCATAAAAGCTCTTGTCCGTAGATCGACAATGGAATTCCGGGGTTGGGGATAGGTTCTTGACGTCATTGTTTGCATGCTCAGGCAATTCCATATTTGCGTATATTGAAGGCTGGCATAGGACAAAAACTGTACTAGACGGGAAATGTATAAGAACCAAACAGCGACGTTTAGATCGCCTGTCCAGGCTTGTACTGAAGTGAATATTTAAGACACAAACTTTTCGATATCTGGGACGAGATGTACAAGGGCCTCGGCCTTGGAGAGACCGAAACTGAAGGACTCCCTCCCAAAAGTCAGCTGAAGG
>DDPO01000059.1 GCA_002342225.1 Bdellovibrionaceae bacterium UBA2466
ATTTCCCATTGCAATCCGTCTGGTACCAAAATTTCTGTGAGCGAAAATAGGCAATTTCTCAGAATTTGCGGTCTATTCCAAGTACAGATTATAATCGTGATCGCCATGGTGATTAAATAATCTCCGGAAAAATTTTAGATTTTGATCGAAGTAAAAATAGGCCCCTAGAAAAAGTACAAATGATGATGAAGATGTAGCTGCAAATCTCAATTGGCCATAGCTCAGAGGAAATTCCAAAACTGTTGCGAATCAGTTGCATAAGTAGAGAAATAAAACTTGCTTAATATACCAACCAAAAAAATATCATTTGAGTTAGTCTAACATCCCGATGGGATGGTAGAAAGGGAAAGGTTGGCTTTGAATTGCGATACAGCCCGGGATGCTCAGTTTCGAGAGCAGATCACGAAAATCTAATTCAAAAAGCAAAGCAAGGCTCTGCTTTTGTAGTTGTAACCTGCAATTTTGGTATGGTTACTTGGTTTAGTACAAAAGCAATTTATAAAGTAAACGGAAAGGTAAAGTTTGTGGAAGATTTCGAAATTGTTTTGACTTATGACTAACCAGAATAATTTTTAGAAAAGTAGGCTATCAATATATCTCTCCCACCCGTCTTCGCCATCGCAATAAAGATGACATGAGTCCAACACACTATCGTCTAAAGAGTCGATCATCTTCTGGCTCAAGCTGTAGGAATCTCCCGGTATTGAAAAAAAAGTTTTGGGATAATCAGATAATTGTTCTGGGATACCACCGACTGGGGTTGTAACAATAGGCTTTTGATAACACCTTGCTTGCGAAATGACGGAGGAGCCCGTGGCTCTGAGGTAAGGAGCTACTACGGTATCACACGCAGAAAACCAAATAGGCACTTCCTGCTCGGGTAACCAACCCAGATGAGAAATGCATTTGAAAGAACGTTCGTTTTGAGATAGCAGGTTCTCTATAGTTTTTCGAAGATTACCCCAAGGCTCCCCAGCTATCAGCAATGTGAAAGGTATTCTCTGAGCTACTTTTTGACATGCCTCTAAAAGAACTGACAATCCTTTGTAAGGGCGAATCAAACCAAAAAACAAGAAGACCTTATGATCCGGAGAAATATTTAAGCAAGTACGTGCGCTGGCTTTGGATATTTTGTTTTGTTCGTAGAGAAGAGGTAAGGGCTGGAAGCGAATGTTTTTTGAAGAGCTTTGAAAAATGGGGTCGAGTGGAATCTCATTTGAATGACAAAGAAAGTACTGCGAACGGCTAAGTACTTTTCTTGTTAAAAATCGAGTTAGTCGACCGGAATCATGATCAAATAAATTATGGAGAATTGTGACTGAAGGAATACGGAGATGAGAGTATAAATAATTTAAAAAGGGCAGATGTGCTTTACTCCAAAATGGGATTAAAACCTTATCAATCGATGTTTCGTGAACCGTATTAATTACTTTTGCCCAAGTCCATGGCTCTAAATACGAAAAAAGTGGTTTTGACGAAACAAACTGGGGACAGGACTTCCTGTCTTGATCTGATTTTCCTGGATAGAGCCAGCTAGGGTATTGTCTGAAAGGAGTGATAAAATCTGCCAAATATCCTCTTTGGAGAAGGCCTTGAGCGAGACGGGTGGTATACTTTGGAATGCCTCCTCGAAATGGCCAAGAGGGGCCAATCAGAGTGAGCCTTGGGCTTTTCTTAACTAGCATGGGACCCTAACATGAAAATTAGTGTACTTATTTTGACCCAGAACCGGCAAGAAGAACTTATTCATTGTGTCCTGTCTTTAAGAAGGGAACTCGCAAATTTATTAGAAATTATTATTCTGGATAATGGCTCTAACCCCCCCGTGTTGGTAACCGATTTAGCCCTAATTTCAAAAGTGAAGTTATTGAGGTCAGCAAAAAACCTTGGGGTTGCAAAAGGGAGAAATGTTTTGGCCCAAGAAGCTCGAGGTGACCTTTTATGGTTTTTAGATGATGATGCGGTTTTAGAAACTCAAGAAGTTTGTCAACTCATTAAAAGCTATTTTCGGAATGTTAGTTTAGGGGTCGTCTCTTTTAAAGTCATCAATAGCCTTACTGGTGAAGAGGAGGTAAGGTGCATTCCCGACAGGAGAAAAGACTTAACAAATCGAGATTTGACCACTTCTTATTTTGTCGGATGTTCTTTTGTAATCCGTAGAAAGGCCTTTTTTGATGCTGGTGGATTTTGGGAAGGATTCTTCTACTCTTGTGAAGAGCTGGACTTAAGTTATCGTTTATTGGAGTTAAAATATACATTGATTCGATCTTCACTTTTGAAGGTAAAACATGCTTTCTTGCCTTCTCCAAGAAGAACTTCTTTTTGGATTTATTTCAACTCAAGAAATCGGTTTTGGGCTGCTCTGCGAAACTTGCCAATGAGATATGTTGTTTCTCAATCTTTGCTGTGGTGGGGTTACACAGGTTGGGTAGCACTTGGAGAAAAGAAACCAAGATTGTGGTTCTCAGCGTTGAGAGATTCTATTCAGGGAGCCCCAGATGTTTATCTGAAAAGGAAAGTGATTTCTCATGAAACACTACAAAATATTTTAAGTTTAGGTGGCAGAGCTTGGTACTAAATTTATTAGTTCTTTCCAAAATAGATTAAGTCTCTCAGTAGGGCAGAGTTCGTTTTGGTAATAATTCCAAGCTGCATTTGAAAAGTCTTCATAATTAGAGTCAATTTCAAGAATCGTCTGCGCGATTGTACTCCAGTCGGAAATAGCCCGTCCGAAGGGATACTGATCCAGGGCACTCGTCAAAGAGGGCAAGGGAGTTACTATTACAGGTTTTTTTCTCATGCAATAGTAAGCAGTTTTTGTTGAGGCCTTTCCAATGTGGTAAAGCGTTTGATTAACCATCCAGGAATCATTTTTGGGAAAATAAGGTGCTAACCCGATATAACTGGAGTCGATGAGATGGACCAACTCTTTTTCTGATAAGAAAGAAAAAGTGAATTGGATTAGTTGTCTTTCATGTAATTTCAATAATCGTTTGTGCAATGATTTAGGAGGCTTGAAATGTGTGTGAATACGAAAATAAAAGTTGGCCGGGATTCCTTGAGCTATCACATCTAAAAGTTCTTCAATATTCCATTTTTCGATATTTCCGCAATAAAGAATCATTTTTGAATTATTTGCTTTAAAAGAACTCTTTAGTTGGGAAAAACGGGGTTCGGGAGCTACAGCGACACATCGAATTTTATCTGGGGATAGTTTTAGTTCTTTTGCGATAAGATTTTTTCGGTTGTTATCTTGGCTCAGTGCTAAACTTACCAACGGAACCATGAGTATCTCTTTTTGCGCTAACATTTTTTCGTTTTGCGTTCTGAGTTCATTGCGAAACAAAATATGGTAGGAGAGATAAATAAGAGGAGTATTTCCTCGGAACTTTAAGCGATTCAATAAACCCAAACCTGATGCATCACAAGTCACAATCAAGGAGTATTCACCAATTTTGATCCGGTGTTTAAGATCAAAAAAATAAAAAATACTCTTCCAGATTGACCAAATTTTCCAAGGACGGCTAAAGCTTTGCTTGAGAGCAGAAAGAAAAATACGCCTAACTAACCATACCCATTCGCCGATCTCCTTTCCGCTGCCTCGACAATTTTGTAAGCTGGGGCAAAAGAGATCAAACGGAAAGCCTTCACTCTCACAGCGCTCTATCAACGAAACGCAATTTGGATTAGCAGGCCAATAACTATAGGGATAAAGGAAAAGAATTTTTTTGGTTATTGACTTGTCCATTTTTGAAGTTTTCCTAAAATTTCAGGTGCAACATCTTTTTTAGCCCTTCTCAGAATTTCGTGATTTAGGTGAAGTCCTAAAGCTCTTTTAGGTGGTTTCCATGGCGAGCTTGGATCGAGTAGCAATTCTGGTTCATCCCAACTAAGTGCACAAAATTCCCAAGAGGGCCGGATGAATTGAGTTAATTCGAACTTGTTAACAGCATGATTCAAAAGCACAGGCCCGATTTGCCCCCACTCTAAATTTTTAACTGAGTGTTGAAGGGCTTGTAATTGACAGTATCGCATTATCTCTGATTGAGGTGGAGTTTTGATAACGCAACTAGCGGTTATTCTCCCCTGTTCACTGCCAAGGGTTTCACTTGCAAAAAGATATGGATATTTCTCTATTTCCCATGGGCGCAAACAAAATACATCGGTGTCAATCCAAATCCCCCCGCGTTCAAAGAGAAGTGTGTATCTGAATAGGTTAGAAAAGGCTGAGAAACTGCCCTTACCGGGTCCTTTTTGGTAGGTAAAAATGCTCTTTGAAGGCAGAATACAATGAGCATCTTTTAAATTGATTCCAGAAGGAACTTCTTGCACTGCTTCATAAACATATAAATCGATAGAATGACCAGAACGTAAAAAGCTTTTTAAACATTCAACGTGCAAGGGTTTTAAACAAGGTCCAATCCAAAGGGTTTGAAGAGTTGAAACTGACATAACACATATTTTACATTACTATTAATGCCAGAATGAAAAAACTTGTAATTCAAATTCCTTGTTGGAATGAAGAGGCAGACATTGCACGGACGCTATATTCGCTTCCTATGCAAGTAGAAGGATTTGATGTGACTGAGACCTTAGTCATTGATGATGGAAGCACTGATCAAACGGTGTTTGAAGCAAACAAAGCCGGAGCCCACCATATAATAACTTTAAACAGACACGAAGGTCTTGCCACTGCTTTTGAAACTGGAGTTCATTACGCTCTATCAATTGGAGCGTCTGTAGTCATCAATACTGACGCTGATAATCAATACTGTGCATCCGGTATTCAAGATTTAGTAAAACCAATCTTGCAGGAAAAAATAGACATGGTGATTGGAGATAGAAACACTTCAAAATTAGGCTTTCTCCCGTTTTGGAAAAAACTGCTTTATCGCATTGCAGCCCATGTCGTTACATGGATTATTCGAACCAAGGCTCCAGATCCAACCAGTGGTTTTAGAGCGATGACACGAAACTTTATATCGGAAATTTCCCTCAAAGATCGACACAGTTACACCATTGAAACATTGCTTCAAGCTGTTTTCACTGGGCGAAAAGTTAAATTTGTTTCTGTAAGAACGAATCCAGTAACACGCCCTTCGCGATTAATTAAAAGCACCCTTATTTATATGTTTAAAACTAGTTGGGCGATGGTTTATGCCATTTTTACATACGCAGTAAAGCCCAAGTGCCTCCGATTATTCTTCCTAAAGCAAGTTGTCCTTGAAGGGCAAGACTAAATTTTCTAGGGCCTCGGCAAGGTCTCCAAGCCAGCCACATCAAAGATGGTTTGTTTAAAAGTGTGAAGAAGTTAGGCCACATAACTTCCTTCCAGAGCTTTTTTTTTCCATCTAATAAGCACTCCATTTCCGCATCGGATACCCCCTGCCACCAAGCACGTCTTCTAAAATAAGATTGCTTCAGTCTTTCATGACCTATTTGATGAAAGACGATAATCGATGGATCATAGAAAAAGCAGAATCCGAGTCTTTCAATTTTAATTAATGTGAGAGTTTCATCATTGCTTCTCAAGTCTCCAGTCCGACGATTCATCTTCAGGTCAAAAAACCCGACTTGCTTGATCAGTGGTTTCGGAACTACTAAGTTAGCAGAGCACAAAGTTCGCGCAGGAGTTTTTTGAAAAACCTTTCCTAGATCTATTCGGCTAAGATAGTTTTCCAAAAAAGCTCCGTACCATCTAGGTAACTGCGATTTAAAATCTAATAAAACTTTTCCTCCCAAGCAGTCTGTTTCAATATTCAAGCGTTCATAACGATGCATGATACGCTCTATCCATTGGGGGTGGGGGATGATATCGTCATCAATAAAAGCGATTAATTTTCCCTTAGCAGCTTTTGCTCCCCTGTTTCGAGCAAAGTTAGAGCCGATTCTGTTTTCATAAAACACTGTCAGATTATTTATTGAGGATGAAATAGTATTTAGAAAAAGCTGTGTGTCATCATTTGAGTTATTGTTTACGATAATTATTTCCCACAAATCTGGTGAGGCGCTTTGATTCATTAGAGCCTCGAGCAACTGCTCTAATCGGTAACGTCTGTTTCGAGTGGGAATCACTATCGATAGAAATAATTGAGGGTTCATTAAGTGTTGCTTTTGATTTTAAGGATTGAATCAATTTGGTTGTAATACTTCAGACCAAGTTGATGCCACTGAAAAGATACTAATTCTGTAGGATTTGGTTTCTGCCAAGTTTGAGTATTGAGAAGTCGATTTTGAAAGTTATTAATAGAATCAACATAAAGACCGCTCAAACCGGTGAAGAATCCACGAGCTCCGATCGGAGTAGTCAACACCGGACATCCATTGCCTAAACATTCAATCAGTTTAACATTGCTTCCAGAACCCGACAGCATCGGGTTTAGAGCTATCTCGGCATTTTGAAAAAAGGGAGTAAGGTCATTTCTAGTGCCAAATCTCAACATATTGTTGGGAAGTGTGAAGTTTGGATTCACATCTCCCACTATCCAGAGGCACCATTTTTCAGCAATACTTGGGGCTGAAAAGATCGGTATTAAGTATTTGAGAGCCTTTAAGTTATGAATTGAGTGAGAGGCCAAAAGAAGCGCAGTTCGTTTTTGGGTGCTTGAGAAATCAGGAGCCGGATTGACTTTCAAATCTGAGCAGTAAATATCAAATCCATTCTCCACAATAGAGATATGTTTGTGCGGAACAATTTTTTCAAACTCACGTTGATCTTTGGAGCTTACGGCCACAACGAGGTCAGCCTCTTCAAGTGCTCTCTGCTCAGCCCGTTTCAGGGGGGCTAGTAG
>DDPO01000087.1 GCA_002342225.1 Bdellovibrionaceae bacterium UBA2466
AAAAAACTAATCAGTGAAAAAAGATGGCCAAAAATTACCGTCTCTCCTAGCTGTGCCGCTCACTCCGTAGCAAGGCCTGGTTTGTTGATTTTTACCGATTTTGCTTGCACTACCGAGTATGATACCAGTGCCGATCTTGCATTTGATCTTAGGTTGATCAAAGGGGCTAAAAAAGTAACAAGCTTTTCTAACTATATTTGGGGGTCTGGTTTCCCATTTTGGATCAGTAAAATATTTGATAAACCGTTTGAGCGGAAAGAATTAGGTGCACTGATAAGCAAAGGTCAATTGCCGCAGAAAAGTCTACTAAAGCTTGGGTACATAAAGCAGGTTATTAAAAAACTTTTTAGTTCTTTTCAATAGAAGCTCGATTTGACATCGCCACTGAACACCAGACGATGGGTCAAAGTAAAACCAAGCCGAGCACAACATTAGTCCTTTGATTTTTGGTCTTTTTCCGATCCTATAATTGGCATGAACCGAGACGCAATTTGGGAGCTTTGCCCACATTAAATCAATGGCGACTTTTCCATTTTGAAAAACAGAGGGGTCAAAAATATCAAGATGAATATTAGGGAATTTTCGGATGTCGTGAATGTGGTTTCGTTTTAAGTAAATCTGCAAAATCTCCTGATCGTTTTTGTCAGCAAATGGTGAGCTGGACTTAATTACTTCGTCGAGGAATGAGAGTGACCGTAAGTTGTTTTGAATATAAAAACATCCTGTACATTGCCAGGTTCCGTAAGGGTCTGCGAGCGATTCGGATTGGAAAATGATATCTTTGTCTGGCTTCTGAAGAATGAAAGGCTCCGGATCTCCAAAAAACACCACATCTCCGTCCAAATAGAATAGCCCTTGATGTTGCGCTGCGAATTCCCTAATAACTTTAAGCTTGTGACGAGTTAAAAAGTTGAAATTCGGCGAACCATATTTTGAAAAGTCTTCAATCTCTATTTCGCGGTCTAGTAGCGTTATGTTTCTAAATTGTTTTTTGCCTATCCATCGTCTCAATATTTTAAAACTGGTTGAGTCAAGGCAAACGATGTGTAACTGGTGCTTTTGTAAAAATGGCTTCTGGAAATTGAGAATATTGTTTTTGGTAAATTCAAGATAGCCAAAGTTTCCAACAGTTAAAAAAATCATGAATGCTCGTTTAGAAGTTTTGCATAAACATCTCCCCAAAAATCGGAATCGCTGAGGGAGTCAAGTTGGGTTAATGTCTCTGTCTGAAGNNTGAAATGAAAATTTCCCAAGTGAGCGAGACGTTCCATGCAGAAAACAACTTCTGGCCGGAAACACTTTCCGGTAAATTCGAAGCTGATTGCTGAAAGCGGTGTCGAAAGCCCCGATAGAACCTCTTTTTCGGACCCCTCGACATCTATTTTGCAAAAATCGGGTCTGCCATATCTTTCAATCATTGAGTCTAGAGTGACGATTTGAATTTGTTCTGTCCGATTCCATTTCCAATCTTTGGCGAAAGAACTTTCTTTCATCCATTTGTCTGAGAGGGTGCTGATGTAATTAGCTTCATCACAGATATGAATATTACTTGTTCCAAGTTTATCGCCAACCGCAGCAGAGATAATTTCTAAATTAGGATGCTTCTTAAAACGGGTTTTAAGTTGTTGGATGCAATGAAATTGTGGCTCAACAGCAATCACTTTCATTCCTAGGTCGAGCATAATTTCAGTAATATCTCCGTTGTTTGCGCCAATATCAAAACACAGAGCTCCGGGTTTCAAAAAGGCTGAGTAAAACTGTTTCCGGCGTTTTTGTCGCCGTTGGAAATCATCCTGAATATGACCAATAAGCTGGTTTTTTATAAAAGTTCCTATTCTGTTGAATGTCTGCATTGATTCAATCAGTCCTGTGTATTTGGGCTCTCAGCAATTTATTGTCATAAACATATTATTAGATTATCTTTTGTTGTACACAGTTCATTCAAGTTTTGGAGACTTATCATGTCTGCCAAGGTAATTTGGATTACAGGGCTCTCGGGAGCCGGAAAAAGCACCCTTGCGACAGGGCTCGTCAAAAAGTTAATTGAAAAAAAAGTTCCTGTAGAGCATTTTGATGGGGACGAACTTCGAAATCTTTTTCCTCACACTGGTTTTTCCAGGGAAGAACGGCACAATCACATCATTCGGGTTGGTTACATGGCGAGTCGGCTTGAGGCCCACGGAGTTTGGGTGGTTGCGTCGTTGATTTCACCCTATAGGGAGAGTCGGGAGAAGGTCAGGTCCTTTTGTAAGAACTTTATCGAAGTGTATGTCTCAACTCCTTTGTCCACATGTGAAGCTAGGGACCCCAAAGGGCTCTATAAAAAGGCTAGGGCTAACGAACTAAGATACTTTAACGGTATATCTGCCCCCTATGAACCCCCTGAAAAGCCCGAGGTCCAAATAGATACTTCCCAAACATCGTTTCAAGAGTCGTTGAATTTGCTTCTGCGGAGTGTGAGCTAAAATGGATCACTTATCCCAGCTAGAGAGCCAGAGTATTTTTATTTTGCGAGAGGCTTACCATGCCTTTAAAAATTTGGCGATGCTGTGGTCAATAGGTAAAGATAGTACCGTTCTACTGTGGCTTTCGAGAAAAGCTTTTTTTGGACATGTGCCCTATCCACTTGTTCACATAGACACTTCTTACAAAATTCCCGAGATGATTACGTACCGAAATAAGCTAGTAATGGATTTGAAATTAAATTTAATCATTGGGCAAAATAAAAATGCTTTGGCATCAAGAAAAACGTTTCCCGATGGTGTGGTGGACAGGCTTCAGTGTTGCAGACTTTTAAAAACCGAAGCTTTGAATCAAACATTATCTGGAAAGGGTGAGAGGTATTATTTAAACCACGTTACCGGAAAAACTGAGTTATCAAATCATCGAGAGCCTTTTACGGGTGTGATTGTTGGAGCCCGCTCGGATGAAGAGGGTTCTCGTTCAAAAGAAAGATATTTTTCTCCAAGAGGCATAGAGAATAATTGGGAAATTTCCGAACAGCCGCCAGAGTTTTGGAATCAATTCAATACTGAATTTAGGCCGGGCTCTCATGTTAGAGTGCATCCTCTATTGGATTGGACTGAACTCAATATCTGGGAATATATCCAACGTGAAAATATCCCTGTGGTCCCTCTTTACTTCAATCGAGGAGACAATAAAAGGTATCGTTCTTTGGGGTGTTACCCTTGCACTCAGCCTATTGAATCTCCTTCAAGAGATGTTCAAGAAATTATCGCAGAATTAAAGACAGGAAAACTTTCAAAAATTCCGGAACGCTCCGGAAGAGCTCAAGATAAAGATGACGGTGGTGGACTTGAGACGCTGCGCAAAGAGGGATACATGTGAATTCAGTTGTGAACATTGTTTTCTGCGGTCATGTCGATCACGGCAAAAGTACGATTGTTGGAAGGCTTCTTGCTGAACTTAAAGTTGTATCTGAAGAAAAAATTCACACAGTGAAGCAGTACTGTGAGAATAATTCAAAACCCTTTGAATATGCTTTTTTAATTGATGCACTTAAAGATGAACGCTCACAGGGAATTACGATTGAGGCTGCACGGATATTTTTTGGGTCTTCAAAACGCAACTATATGATCCTGGATGCGCCTGGCCACGTGGATTTTATTAAGAACATGGTGACTGGAGCAGCCCGCGCTGATGTTGCCGTTATTGTTTTAGATGCCATCCAAGGGGTTCAGGAAAACACCAAAAGGCACATCCATCTGTTAGAGTTTTTGGGTATAAGACAGGTGTTTGTTCTTATTAATAAAATAGATCAGGCCGAATTTAATGAGGAGGTATTTGTAAAGATCAAGACTGAGATCTCTCAATTAACCCATCGGCTGAACTTAAATGTTTCGCATATTATTCCAGTGAGTGGATATTACGGAGACAATCTAATTCATCGTTCTTCGAAAACATCTTGGTATTTGGGACCCTCCTTTTTAGATTCGTTGGATGAAGTGAATTTCGAACGCCATGAAGATACTTTACCTTTTAGAATGTGGGTTCAGGATGTTTACAAGTTTACTGAAAACAACGATTCGAGGCGAATTGTAGCGGGATGTATCGCTTCGGGTCGAATCGCGCCGGAGATGGAACTGACATTTTATCCATCTGGCAAAAGATCAAGAATCAAAACAATTGAATCGCTCAGTGGGCCGATTTTGATGGCAGCTGCTGGTGAGTCGATAGGATTTACTCTTCAAGATGACATTTTCATACAACGAGGCGAAATAGCCACCGATCCTAATGTAAAACCCGTCCTAAGCTCGAGAATTGTGGCAAAAATTTTTTGGTTAGGGCGACAGTCGCTCGGAATAAACAGCGAATTAACGGTTAAAATCGGTACTGCAAATATCAAGTGTAGAATCCGGTCTATCATAGAGATTTTTGATGTAGCAACCTTAGAAAAAACTTCAGAAGATGTTATTCGAGCTAATCAATTTGCGCGGCTGGAATTGGAGCTTAGAAAGCCCATTCTCTTCGATCAAGAAAACGATTGTTCGCAGTTCAAACGATTTGTTTTGGTGAGGGATTATGCAATCCAAGGTGGTGGGATGATTGAGGAGTCGACCGATACAAATAGAGTTCTGTATGACAGGGTAATTAATAGAAACCAAAAGTGGATTGGGGGAGCAGTAAAACGTGAGGACAGAGAATCGAAGTTTGAGCAAAAGTCTTGTTTACTTCTTGTGACCGGGGCCGATTCGCGAAAGTTAATTTGCTCAAAATTGGAGAGAACTCTTTTTGCCATCGGACATCAAGTTTTTTATTTAGGTATGGGCAGCGTAATCCATGGATTAGACGCTGACATTTCCAATTCTCCAGTTGAAAGGGAAGAACACCTCAGAAGACTAGCAGAACTCTCCCACATTATGCTTGAGGCCGGAATGATCTTTGTTGTAACAACGCAATCCATCACCCAAGAGGACATTCGAATCCTGTCATCGGCACTTCCATCCTCTGCTCTGATCACTATCTCTATTGGAGATGAAGGAACTCTAGAAGCAAGGCCCTTTGATATTTGTATTTGTGGAACGGATGAAGAAACGAGCGTATCCAAAATAATTGAAGAGCTCAAAGCTCGTGAAGTGCTTCAAAAATAAATCTTTTCTTTAGTTAAAAAATGGATGATCTGTTTTGCTGTCCCCTTGTAGGTGAAAAATGTGTTGTAGACCTGCTTTATATATCGTTGTCTCTCCCGAATAAGCTCAGGACTATGACTGTTCAGTATTTCAGGCAGTTTTCTTATTTGTTCGATTGGAATTATGATTGCTAATTTTTCCCAATCAATTTGTTCCGAAAAGGGCAGCCAGCGTGTGTTATGCCAAACGTATACAGGAATAGACCCCAACGCCATCGATTCATAGAGTCTAAAAGAGGTCGGACCAAAACCTCTGGGGCAGAGCGTGAAAACTGACTCTTGAGTGATTTTATAAAAGTCCTTCAAACTTCCTTTGCTCCAAAAAAAGAGTGGCTCATTTTTTAAGGCCTCACACATGAGTTTACGAGTGTTAAAGTGACCCTGTTCAGTGTCTGTGCTTCCCATGAATGAGCATAACCATTTTTTGGGCTTGTTTCGATACGGAATGGTTCCTTTTAAAAGGGGAATCGGAACATCTCCGGTTCCACCCGCTGAAAATACCAGAAGGTTTTTTGGAGTGGATTCCAGAATGCCTAAATCGTTTTGCACAACTGTAAAATAGTTTTTTCTCGGGTCGAGGGAGTTATTCAGAAACTCTTGAAGTTCCTGTTTCGGATTGTGATTTTTACTGCGAACATAATAATCGGTCCAAAAAATGGGAACATAGATTCTGGAAAAGCGTTCCGAAAAATTCTTTCCGTGCCTAAGCCAGTATTTATAGAAATACTGCTCTATCCACGGTCCTGAAAATCCTGCGTAGGTATGGGATTTAGGTTGAAAACTAGCTGGTACTGGCAACATGCTTGGAAAATCAATCTTTCTCTTTCTGAAAGCCTTGTGAAATCTGATTCGCTGAGAAGCTAATCTGCCACAAGCGGAAACCAAAAGCTGTTTTTGACGCATCTTCTGTTTTTGAATGGTGTATTGGAGACTCTGCGAAAACTGAAAATACTTACCTCTTATCCAAATTGTCTGCTTATGTGGCGATGAGATGCCTTGGATAGGATTTGCAACTGTTAATTTGTCAGCTCGACTGAGATTAAGTGCCCATTCCGAGAAAAATGGGTGGTTCGGGTCCCATGGTTTTTCGGTTGCAAAGTGGATAGCTGCGACTTTATTGCGATGAATATTGAGCCCAAAATATTGTTTCAATCCTCGTGGATGAGCATTGAAGAAATAGGGAAGTTCGGTCCATCGCTTGTTAAAATAGAGGTTCAACGTTGGCTGTTCCCCTACATCAAAGTGATGGAGAGACTTATATTTGTTAAATAGAGCAACAATTTCAGTGAACGTCGTTGGAGTGATAAGGCGAGTCGGGAAAGACATGAGTCCACCGTTGAAACTCTTTTGATTAAGATCGTATCTGTTTGCTAGATCCTTGTAGAGGGGAATACTTGCTTGGTCCATTGGGACGAACTGCCCTCGAAGAGGATAGTGCTCCGCTATTGCAGCAAAAGAGTCTAGTTGGGTCAAATGTTCAATGGGTTCTCTGACAATAACATCGGCATCGAAATAAATAACATGGTCCCATTGTTTGAAATACTCAGAAAAACAGTAGAATCTAGATGCTGTAACTCCATGTAATCGGCCAATAGTACCTGAAAGTGGTTTGCATGAGTGAGTTAAAATCCCTTTTTGTCGAAACCACTCCAATTTCGTTTCAGGGATCTCATGAGCTAGAAGTAAATAATCCCCTTTCCATCCACTATTGAAGTATACGCTCGAGAAAATCTGCTTTGCTTGATCAATGTAAGATTCGTTGGCAAGAGTCACCAAAACAGATTTCATGGATAATAGGCCTTATTGAGTTTTCTATTCTCAAGTGTGACTTGTTTTTGGATGCTGCCTTCAGAAAGCAAATGTCCATAAGTTTGATAAAGTCGTTCTTGGTTTTTTTGGTCCTGAGTTTTGAGCAGTCTAGTATTGTATAGCCTCGTCCCTCCCGTTCCTACGTCTCGCTGGCAATCGACATGGTAAAAGCCAACCGAAAAACCTTTGGTCCAAGCACGAAGAGAAACCTCAGCATCATCACACATAAAGGGGCTATAGCTAAGGTCGAGCCCACCGATGTCTAAAAATTCTTTGGCTCGAAGAAAAAGTGGTGCTCGATAAGCTGTCATGGTGAACATAAAAGGTATTTGAGTGGATGGCTCTAAGAGAGTTGGATGGAAGATAGGTTCGGTTTTAGATGAGTTATCAAGATACGGATTCTTTGAGGATATATTGACACCTTGTTTGCCGCTCAAAACAAGGAGCTTAGGATAACGCTCAAATAGAGCTCTGGCTTGATGAACCCAGTCATGATTTGTTGGAGGGATGTCATCATCTTGAAGCAAGCACAGATACTTGCCCTTCGCCATGCGGATCGCTCTATCATAGGTTCGAATTTCGTAGAGGTCGTTAGAACGTAAGAGAAAGTGGTTCTTTCCACTTAAATACTTGGGCCACTCGGCATAAGAACCATCAATAGATCCGTCATCGAGGATGATTATTTCTTGTCCTTCGAACTGTTTGAGTCGTGAAAGAATTGGCTTTATGTTGTTTCGCTTATTAAAAAACTGAACGATAAATGTAAATTCTGGGTCTGAATGATAAATCTGGTGTTCATTTTTCTTCTTGTGGTTTCTTATTTGAGTTNNTTCTCGGTCCTTTCTCAAAACTACCAGAGCGACCCTGCTAGGAAGCTTGATGTTCAACGTAAGACGCCTGAGCCTTCTTGCACTGAGATGCTTCGGATAGAATCTCATGGGTAAATATCCGGCTAAAACATCACCAAGATAGGTCGGCCAAGAGGATGAGTGAAGCAAATGAGACGCGATGGTTGTGAAACCGTAGGGCTTCAATAAACTTGAAAGTTGTTTGGGAGTTGGCCGGTACATAGTGTCGATAGGATCAGGATGGTATCCAAAAAACCTAGGCACACTCAAAAGTATATAGCCATTTTGACGAGTGACCCATCGCAGATGTGAAAGCACTTGTGGAATGTCATTAATATGTTCTAAAAGACTGGTGCAGAGGACAATATGGGCCTTTGGTGCGTGGTATTTAGAAGGAAAATCTTTGTGGTTTATATTGAGGCATAGGTCGATTCCTTCATCTTGCTTCTCATCTAGGTGCAGAATCTTTAGTCCCCTTCGATAGATTGGGCCAAATACATGTTCTTCAATATAGGGTTGGTCCTTTGTGCGGTATTTCAGTGTTGACGAAGCTATATTTAAACAAACTTGTCCAGATGATAAAGGTAAACCTTCCAAACAAGACTTGATCCAAAGGGACTCTTCAAGAAGCATAAAAATAGTTTTGGCTCTAGTTTGAAGTCTATCACTGCCTTCTTGCTGATACAAAACTTATCAACTTAGTAAAAAAGGCGCATTGGGTTAAAATACTCTAGCCCTATGATAACGAAATGGATCAAAAGGTTTTTTGAAAAGCCAAAAATCAAAGTGGCTGTTTTTACAAATTTTGCAAGTCAGAAAGACTATCGTTGTGAACTGAAGAAGTATTATGGCTCAAATTATAGGTGGAACGATCTGTATTTATCCAAACCAGGAGAAACAGCAGACTATTATGTCGTTGTTAACTTCACTTCTCAATGGCCCCCCCCTTCGAAAACTTTGCTCTTTCAATCGGAATGGGATGGTTTTATCGAGCGTTTTGCCCCCAACGATTGGAAACAACTGCCGAAAGACCTACTTGGAAATATGCGGCTTCCCCTCGGACATACTTTGCTTGGTTGGAGTTTGACCTCCAATTTCGAAAAACTTCAAAAATCTCAGCCCAAGAAAACGAAAATACTCTCTGCAGTAATATCGAATAAAAACGAACTAGAGCTTCAAAAAAAACGACTTAATTTTGCCCTCAATTTTTTAGTTAGCCTTCCTTGCTTTGATCATTATGGGCAAATCCACCTAGGAGAGGGAGCAATGGCTAAAGAAGATATCCCTCCCCAGGGGTTTAACGGGGGGACCTTACAGCGAAAAGAGGACGGTCTTTTTCCTTATCGATATACATTTGCCTCTGAGAACTCTCGCAGCAGAAACTACATTACGGAGAAACTCATAGATGCCATTCTTTGCGAAACCTTGTGCTTTTATGATGGCTGTCCGAATGCCGAGGATTTTATCCATCCAGAGGCATTTATCCGGATAAACTTAGATGAGCCAAAAGCTGCTCTCGATATTGTGCGTAAATCAATCGAAAACAACGAATGGGAAAAACGGCTAAAAATAATCCGGGCAGAAAAAGATAAGATTCTCAAAAACTACCACCTTCTAGCCCGGGTCGAATCCTTTTTAGCGGTGTCAGTCTCCCAGTAAGCTTACTGAGCGACTGACACCCTTTACGTTGCCAATCTGAAGATATGTTGGTAGTTTTTAGGCATGCCATTAACAAAACTTTTAGAAAACAATAAAAAGTGGTCCCAAAATATTAAAGATAAAAACCCTGAGTTC